>CAZTDK010001176.1:0-1743 GCA_964611965.1 uncultured Binatia bacterium (SeqCode)
CACCCACCAGCACTCGCACGCCAACCAACACGCGGACATCGACGCCGACGCTGACTCCCTCGCGCACACCAACGGCGACGCCCACAACGACCCCGTCGGCGACGCCGACGGTTACGCCGACTGATACGCCGACGAACACACCGACCGAGACACCACTGCCGACCTTCACCGATACGCCGACGGCCACGCCCACGGATACACCGCCGGCGACATCGACCTGGACGGCCACGCCCAGCCCGACGGCAACCAACACGGTGGCCGTGTCCTTCCAAGTCAGCGTCACGGCCTTTCGGCCGCAAAGCGAGGCCTACGGTTCGCCGTTTCAGCGTCAGGCGGTTGGCGCCGGCGTGAAAGAAGATCCGGGTGCCGGTGTGCGCATCAACGGCGACGACGACAACAACAACGGCATTCCGGATAGCGCCGACAGTTCCGTGTCCGGCGAGAATGACCTGGTGGAAGTTACCTTGCAGGTCTCCCCGTTTCCGGCGCCCAGCGGTTATGAGTACGTGGTCAGCCGCACCAACCCGTTCATGAAGGTGTGGCAGGCGCAGACGAAGGGGACCGCAATCCTGACGGCGAACGACGAGCAGGTGCTGAACTTTACCACCTCAACCCTGCCGGTGTGGGTCGAGGGCGTCAGCGCCGGCTCGGGGTTCTTGCAACTCCAGGCCCGTCAGGCCGGCGGTGGCGCAGTCGTTGCGTCGGATCGGGTGAAGATGTTCTCGTTCAGCAGCATCGTCATTGCGCTCGGCGGCGAAAATCAGGTGCCTAGTGATCCGCCCGACCCGAACCACGGCGCCTTCAACATTGCGGCCAACTTGTACGCCATGGGCTATGACGTGCACATGTACGATGAGGACAACGTCGGCAGCGACGGCTCGGGATCAGTGTACAACGAAGTGGTGCACGCGATTCAGAGCCGCGGCATCAGCGTCGTTGCCATCTTCGGCTACAGCCACGGCGGTGGGTCGACGCACGACCTAGCCCAGCGTCTCGACGACAACCGCGGCAGCATCGGGGCGTTCACTTTTCCGTACACCGCATACATCGATAGCATCCGCAACTCGTCGGATATCGACATCACCTCCGAGACCCGCTTGCCGCCGGCCACGCAGTACCATGTGAACTACTATCAGCGGAACGACTTGTTGATACGCGGCAACTCCGTTCCGGGAGCCAACGTCGACGTCAACGTCAGCGATACCGGTGTCGTGCACACGGAGATCGACGATCTCGCGATCGTGCGCAGTGGCGTGCAGGATCCCCTGGTGCAGCACATCAACCGCTGACCGCCGGTCGGACGGAGCGACGACGGAATGGAAAAAAGGGAACACCAAGCCGGGCCATTGCGAACAGACCTTGCGCTCGTCGCTGCGGTGATTGCACTCGCCCTCAGCGGGCGCATTGCAGGTGCGGCCCAGGGAATCGAGCCCAATCCGGCCATCCAGACCCAGATTGCCGCAGCCGCAGTGGCGCACAGCGAGGTGGAGCTGCAAGCCGCCTTGTCCAAGCTGCAGGATATCGGTGGCGCGAACCATGAGCTCCTGATTCCGCAGCTGGTCTTCGCGCTGATGCACTCCCGGGATGACCGGCAGGCGATGATTCCCGGCGTGCTCATCGAGCGTCTGGGCATCACCAAGCAGCAGCTGCATTCTGCGCTCGACCCGTACCGTGGGACCGACGATCCGCGGCTGAAGGCGCAGCTCGACAACCTGCTCAACAACTAGGGCCGCGGCCGGCGTC
>CAZTDK010001177.1:0-1742 GCA_964611965.1 uncultured Binatia bacterium (SeqCode)
CCTGCCCATGCCGCTGCAGAGCATGCTGATCGCCGATGCGCAGCGCCGCATCCAGCGCGTCGCCCACAAGGCCGACTCGAATGCCCGCCCGCTCGTCACCTACTTCGTGGGCCAGGTCGTCGGCCAGATGAACACACCGATGGCCACCCGCGAGGTGGTGCGCGAGATGGTGGAAGAATGCCTCGATGCCATGGACCGCATGAACGGCCTCTTCGGGGAGCGTTAGCCCGCGAATGAACGAGTCCGAGCAAGGCGAGGGAGAATCACGAAAGCGCGAAAGGGCGAGAACGCGAAAGAAGAGAGGTCCTGCGACGCATAGGCTCTGAAAGAGCATTTCCGCACCCGCAGACAAAACAACAAGGGCCACGCCCGATGAACCGTGACGCATCCGCAGCGCGCCGCTACCACGAGGCGACGAAACATTCGGTGGCACGGCTGCGCGCGCACCAGCATTATCTGGACTGGGACATCAAGCCGCTACCGTTCAAGGTATATCCACGGCTCCAACCGATTGCGCTGCCACGCGAGTTCCCGTCGTCATCAATGCCGGCGTTGGCGGCGCTGGCGGTGCGCTCGGTGCGAGGCGGCGACGGTCCGCGAATTCCCGACCTCTCGCAACTGGCGCGGCTGCTGCATTTCTCCGCCGGTATCACGCACAAGAAAACCTATCCGGGCGGTGAGGAGTACCACTTCCGCGCCGCCGCGTGCACCGGCGCGCTGTATCACATTGACGTCTACGTCATCTGCGGTGACCTGCCCGAGCTTGCAGCCGGCGTCTACCACTTCGGCCCGCACAACTTCGCCCTGCATCAGTTGCGCGCCGGCGACCATCGCGCCGTGCTCGTCGACGCCAGCGGTGGCGACGCGTCGCTGCCACACGCCCCGATCATCTTGGCGTGCGCG
The DNA here is from genome assembly GCA_964611965.1 of uncultured Binatia bacterium (SeqCode). Classification (GTDB taxonomy): domain Bacteria; phylum Desulfobacterota; class Binatia; order HRBIN30; family HRBIN30; genus CAZTDK01. The sequence goes on from CAZTDK010001177.1 coordinate 904, forward strand.
TCGACCTACTGGCGCAACGCATGGAAATACCAAGCTCGCGCCTATCGTCACTGTTTCTGGGATAGCGGAACGCTTCTCGCCAACCTGCTGGCCATTGCAGCAGCGGAGGTCATCCCCGCAAGCGTCATGTGCGGCTTCGCCGATGAGACGGTGCGCGCACTGCTTGGGCTCGACGCTGAGCGCGAAGGGCCGCTGGCGTTGGTCGCCATCGGACACGATCCGGGGAGCGCGCCGGCGCCGCGCTCCCCGGTTGCGCCGATTCTTCTACAGACGTTGCCGCTGTCGACACAGGAGGTTGACTACCCCGCCATTCGCGAGGCGCAGGCCGCGTCAGCGCTGGCCGTGGACGACGTAGCCGCCTGGAGGAGTGGGCTGTTGCCCGATACCCAAGGGCCGCCGCCGGCCGGGCGCGTCTTTCCACTACGGCCGCTCGACGCGGCGGCGCTGCCCGGCGAGACGATTGATCACGTCATCGCCCGCCGCGGTTCGGCGCGACAGTTCCCGCACGCCGCAATCTCGTTCGCGCAGCTCTCAACGGTGCTCCACTGTACGACGCGCGGTGTGGTCAGCGATTGGGGTGGGTCGCCGAACGATCTCTACCTCATCGTCAACGCCGTAGACGACTTGCCGCCGGGCACCTATGTCTTTCATCGCGACCGGCAAGTCCTCGAGCTCTTGCGCGCCGGCGATTTCCGCCGCGACGCCGGCTTTCTCGGACTCGGCCAGGAGCTCCCGGCCGATGCGAGCGTGAACTTCTACTGGCTCTGCGATCTCGAGCCGGTCTTGTCGCGTCTTGGAAATCGCGGCTACCGCGTCGCGCAGCTCGATGCGGCGATTGC
>CAZTDK010001178.1:0-1740 GCA_964611965.1 uncultured Binatia bacterium (SeqCode)
GCGCCGTCCCTGGCGAGACGGGACCCGCGCGCTGCGTTTCACGCCCACGGAGCTGTTGGAGAAGCTAGCGGCGATGATTCCGAAGCCGCGCGTCAACCTGCTGATCTACCACGGCGTGTTCGCGCCGCACGCGCGCGTGCGCCCGGGGGCGGTGAGCCGCGCACAGGCAGGCGCACAACATCCGGTCCCTCCCGTGGCCGCCCGCGGCGACGTGGACGGGGGCACCGCGCCGACGCCGGGCAGTCTGGACGTGCCCCCGTCGGCTGGATCGGCAGGCGAGAAGGGCGGTCCACAACCGGGAATCCCGCGCCCACCGCCGCAGGCGGGCGCGCGGCGGCAGCACTACGCCTGGGCGGACCTGCTGCAGCGCACGTTTGCCATCGACGTGCTGGCCTGCCCCGAGTGCGGCGGCCGCTTACGGTTCCTGGCGGCCATCGAGGACCGCGCCGTGATCGCGAAGATTCTCGGTCACCTGGGCTTGCCAAGCGACCCGCCCCGTGCCGAGCCGGCGCGCCTGCCAGAGTTGCTCCCGGGCGTCGAGGCGCCCACCGACTGGTTCAGCGCGTAGCCAGCCCGTGCCGAGATGCGCCCGCGGCGGGCACTCTCGTCGGCACCGGCACACGCGCGGCTCCCGCAGAGTGTCCCGTGACGCTTGACGCGGCCTTTATGCGCGCCGTATACACGGGGCCAATCTGAGATTCCGCGCGCGGGAACGCGTGGGGGGGAACGTCTGATAGTGAGCCCTTACGTCAATTCGGTGCTTTATGCTGCCTACCCGCAATGATTGTTACCACCAGCATTCTCACCCCGGCCGCAAAGGAAGCGGCACATGAAGTGGATATCCAGTTTATGGAGGGGGAGGAACTCGCCACGTTTCTGGAGTCGCGCCAAACAAGCCCATCTACCCGCCGGCCGCAGCGGAGGACTATGCCAGGGTGATCACCGTTCCAAGCGTCGCGAGCCGACGCAGGACGATTTGACGATCCACACTTGGGATGTGTATCATCCGAGAATGGCTAGAGGGACCCATATGCACCAACGGATCAACATCACGCTCCCGGCGGACACCGTGCGGCTGCTTGATCGCGTCGCCCCGAAGGGCGACCGCAGCCGTTTCATTGATGAAGCCGTCAGAGAGCAGGCAAAGCGCACCGCACGAGCAAAGCTCCGCAAGGAGTTGAAAGAAGGCTACCTGCGTGAGAACGAAACCAATCGGCAACTAGCAGAGGAGTGGTTTCTCCTCGACGAAGAGGCATGGGAAACGGCGGAAAGGGAGTGAGCCCGTTCCCGCGCCGCGGCAGCGTGTATCTGGTCCGCTTTGACCCGACCGAGGGAAGCGAGATCAAGAAGACCCGTCCCGCACTCATCATCCAAAACGATATCGGAAACCGTTTCAGCAACATCACGATCGTGGCGGCGATCACTTCGAAGTTTCAGGTGCCCGTGCATCGCACCAACGTGCTGGTCAAGGCGCCCGAAGGCGGTCTCAGCGTTGATTCAGTCGTGCGTCTCGACCAGATCCGGTCGGTGGACAAGAGGCGTCTCCTGAAGCGACTCGGTAGCGTGAGGCCGACGACCCTTACCAAAGTGGACCACGCGCTCAAGATCAGTCTGGGACTTGTGAATCTGTCATGAGGGACGAACCGAGCGCCCTCCTGCTCGCCATAAGCGCGCCCCTGCCGGCTGTGGAATTGACCCGATTTTGTGGACAACCGAGAAAGGGGCAAAATGCCCTGGGAG
>CAZTDK010001179.1:0-1740 GCA_964611965.1 uncultured Binatia bacterium (SeqCode)
CGGTGGCGATCACCTCGATCGTCCCATCCAACAATCCCTGGCGCACCGCGTCGACGTCTTGTTGTGTGCGCAGCGGCGGATTCATCTTCGCGTTGGTGTTGTAGCCGTCGACGGCGGCGTCCGTCAGGGTAAAATGATGCGGTGTCACTTCCGCGCTGACCGCGAGGCCGCGGGCCTTGGCGTCGCGCACCAGATCCACCGCGCCGGCCGTGCTCAGATGCGCGATATGCAGACGTCCACCGGTACGCGCCAACAGCGCGATGTCGCGGGCAATCATCGCCTCCTCCGCCGCTGCCGGAATCCCTTTCAAACCGAGGCGCAGCGAGACCGCGCCTTCGTGCATGACTCCGTCGGCGGCGATACAGGCGTCCTGCTCATGCACGATCACCGCGAGACCGAACATGGCACTGTATTCCAGCGCCCGGCGCATGAGGCCACCGTTCATGATCGGCATGCCGTCGTCCGACACGGCGACGATGCCGGCGCGGTGCATCTCGCCGATCTCGGCGAGCTCTTCGCCGCGCAGCGCCTTGGAGACCGCGCCGATCGGGTAGACACGCGCCAGCTTGGCGAGCTCGGCGCGCTCACGGATGTATTCGGTCACCGCCGCATTGTCGTTCACGGGATTCGTGTTCGCCATGCAGGCCAGCGCCGTGAAGCCGCCGGCCACCGCGGCGCGCGTGCCGGTCTCGACCGTTTCCTTGTATTCGTATCCCGGCTCGCGGAGATGCACATGCATGTCGATGAGGCCGGGAACGACCCAGCAGCCGCGGGCGTCGATCGCCGCACCCTTCCCACTGCCGCGGTTCGGCTCAGTCACCGCGGCAATGTGGCCGTCGCCGATGAGCAGGTCCCGCGGCCCAGACGTGCCGCTGGCGGGATCGATCAGCGTCCCGCCGCTGATGCAGAGCTGGTCGCTCACCCTGCCCTCCGCCGCAAGCGTGCCGCCGGTGGGCGGGTTTCCGCAACCGGAGCTTCCGCTTCGCTGCTGCTGTGGACCTTGGCGCGATTCACGAGCAGGAACAGCACCGCCATTCGCACCGCAATGCCGTTCGTCACCTGGCCCATGATCACCGAGTCCGGGCCGTCCGCCACATCGCTGGCGATTTCGACGCCGCGGTTCATCGGTCCGGGATGGAGGATGATCACCTCCGGCGAGGCGCCGGCGACCGCGCGCTGGGTCAGACAGAAGTAACGCGAATATTCGTCCACGGTGGGAAAGAAATTCTTTCCTTGGCGCTCGAGCTGGAGGCGCAGCATCATGATCACGTCGGCGTCGCGGACACCTTCGTGGAGATCACTGGTCGTCTCACCCCAGGCCTTGAGCTCGGGAGGCAACAGCGTCGGAGGTCCGATCAGGCGCACCGTCGCACCGAGCGTGCGCAGCGCGAAAATGTTCGAACGCGCGACGCGGCTGTGCAAGATATCCCCGACGATGGCCACCGTGAGGCCCTCGAGGCGTCCCTTGCGCTCACGGATCGTCAGCAGGTCGAGCAACGCTTGCGTCGGGTGTTCATGTGAACCATCGCCGGCGTTGACAATCGGGCAATCGATGCGCGCGGCTAGAAAGTGGGGTGCCCCTGACGCCGAGTGCCGCAGGATGATCGCGTCCGGCCGCATGGCGGCAAGGTTGCGCGCCGTATCGAGCAACGTTTCACCCTTCGTGGCGCTGCTGGTCGATGAGGACAGGCTGATGAAGTCGGCACTCATGCGTTTGGCGGCGATTTCGAACGAGGTCCG
>CAZTDK010001180.1:0-1735 GCA_964611965.1 uncultured Binatia bacterium (SeqCode)
GCGCTGAGAGACACTTGTGCCGTGTCGTAGGTCACTTCAATGCTGTTCCCCTGACCGTCACCGATTGATCGGCGAACACCGTGGACGAGAACAGCAATGAGCATACGCTCAGTAGCAAGTATTTCATGTGAATCTCCTTTCCTTTTCGTTTTTCGGTTCTGGCCGTTTCGACCAGTCCGGTTACAGGGTCATTTCCGAAACGCCACGTACAACAATCGACGCCTGCGCTCCCTGACTTCCTTGAAGTGCCGAGCTCAGGACGAGCTCACCGGCGCCGCCGGCGCGTCGACCACAACAGCGCGGCCGGCGTCAGCAGGAGCCACAGGGCCCGGTGTGCCGATGGGCTGGCATCGATCCCGCAACCGCCGCCATCGCTATTGGCCGGTGGATCCGCCGGAGTTGCGGTTGGCCGCGCCGTCGGCGTGGGCGCGGCCTGGGAAACGGTTTCGCCTGTCAGGGAAAATGCCATGTTGAATGTTGGAACAGGGGACCCGCCGATGATGTCGGTGCCGATGCGCAGCCAGTCCGGCTGCAAATCCGAGTTGCGCGCCCAAGCTTGCAGGTCTCCCATGAACGGCGTCCCGGGCGCCACGATCGGCTTCGGTGCCGACAGGAACAGGAAATCGCCGCCCGCCACCTGGACTGCGGGGCGGAAGAAGTAGTGGTCGGCCGACAGCATGATCGGCGGGGTGAAGGTGAGGGTAATCTGCACCGCTTCGCCGCTCGCCGGTCCCTCGCCATTCGTCATATTCTCCGGGGCGGGATTGATGCCGTCCACCACGGTGTTCAAGACCGAGAAGCTGCCGTGGAACAGACTGGCGGTGAACATCAGCGTTCCCATGCGCGCATCGCGCGTGGCGCTGTTGATCTCGACATCCGCGGGTGAGTTGGCGCGCGCCGGCACGGCCCCCGAGGCGGGATCCGAGTCCGTGGGGAACACGTGATAAATCTCCACCTCCACGTTGCTGATATTCGCCAGCGCAGCGCCGGCCGGAATCAATCCGACGATCGTCGCCTGCGCGATGCTCGTGGTCTCCGTCAGGATGAAGTCGTCGGCGGTCTCGGTCTCCAGGTGACCGGTGCTGGCCGGCTCGGACAACGCGCCGAGAAGCCCGTCCGGGGAACCGGTGCTGAAGGAAAAGGGATCCGCCCAGACCGGCGTCGCGCGCCACATCCCGGCGGGCATGCTTACCGCCAGGAGCAGCGCCAGGAGACGCCAGGCAGCGGTCGGAAATAATATCGTAATACGATATATTTGTCGTGACGTCACCGTATGGAAGCGATTCATGAAGTCCTCCTATTGGTTGAGGGGTTGTGGGGAAACCGGCGCAGCCGCTCCCCGGGTTGTGAAGGCGAACGAAGCGGACCTGAGATGCTGCGCGCGGCCGATCGGGCATGCCGGCGCCACCTCGGTCCCTGTCGGGAATTGGACGATCAGCACTGCATACGGACCTCCTTCCCCAGCCGGGCAGCGCGGCGCCGGCAGCGCGGCGAGCGCAGTCGCGCAACGGCGGCGCCGTGGTACATGCGCACCCCGAACATGCCGGTGACGATCGCCGCCACCCGCCCAACGGCGAGAGAACCCTGAGTCATCATTGGCTTCATCATCATCGTCCCTACCGGGCGCAGCGAAAGCCGATGAAGGTGGCGGCGTGAAACGGCGCGAAGGGGTGGACCGCCAACGGGCCGGCACCGTGGCCGCCGACGCCGGCGAACGCCCCGCCACGCACCAGCG
>CAZTDK010001181.1:0-1735 GCA_964611965.1 uncultured Binatia bacterium (SeqCode)
GCTGGTGTTCGTGGCCGCCGCCGTCGTGGCACTGGTGGCCTTTGATACGCACCGGCTGTCGCCATGGTGGATCGCGCTCCCGGCGCTCCTGTTCGTCGGCCTCGTCCTACGTCACGACCGCGTCATCCGTGTGCGCCAGCAAGCGCAGCGCGCCGCGGCGTTCTACGACCGCGGCCTGGCACGGCTCGAGGATCGCTGGCCGGGCCGGGGCGAGAGCGGCGAGCGCTTTCTCGAACCGTCGCATCCGTACGCCAACGACCTGGACCTCTTCGGTCGCGGCTCGCTGTTTGAGCTGCTCTGCACGGCGCGCACGCGTCGCGGTGAAGAGACGTTGGCGCATTGGTTGTGCGTGCCCGCGCCCCCTGACGAGGTCGGCGCGCGCCATGCGGCCGTCGACGAGCTGCGCCTGCGACTCGACCTGCGTGAAGATCTGGCGCGCCTTGGTGCCGACGTTCAGGCCGGGTTGCATTCCGCTGCGTTGGCAGCGTGGAGCGCGGCGCCGGCCTGGGTGGTGCCGCGTGCCGTGCGCCCGGTTGCGGCGCTGCTGGCTGCGATCGCCGTCATCAGCGCGCTGCTCTGGGCGGCGACCGACGTCGGCCCATTGCCGTTTGTGGCCACCCTCGGTGCCGAGGCTGTCCTTGCCGGGTGGCTGCGGCGCCGCGTGGCACGCGTCATCCATGCGGTCGAGCAACCGGCACGCGACCTGACGCTGCTGGCAGAGCTCCTGGGACGGATCGAGCAGGAACGCTTCGGTACGCCACGCCTGGCCCAGCTGCGTGCCGCGCTCGATACCGACGGTGTGCCGCCGTCGCGTCGGATCGCGCGACTTGTCCGCCTGATTCATTTGCTCGACGCGCGGCGCAACGAGCTGTTCGGTGCGCTCGGCGCCATGCTCCTCTGGGGGACGCAACTGGCGCTGGCGATCGAATCCTGGCGCACCACCTGCGGACCGGCAGTAGCGCGCTGGCTTGCCGTAGTCGGCGAGTTCGAAGCGCTCTGCGCGCTTGCCAGCTACGCCTACGAACATGCCGACGACCCGTTCCCGGAAATCGTCGAGGATGGTCCGTTGTTCACCGCACAGGAGCTGGGACATCCCTTGATCCCGGAAGGCCGCTGCGTGCGCAACGATGTCAGCCTCGGTGACGTGCGCGTCCTGATTGTCAGCGGCTCGAACATGTCCGGCAAAAGTACGTTGCTGCGCAGTGTCGGAACCAACGCCGTGCTGGCGTTTGCCGGCGCGCCGGTGCGGGCGCGGCGGCTCCGCGTGTCGCCGCTCGCCGTGGGCGCCTCGATCCGCATTCTCGATTCGTTGCAAACCGGCACCTCGCACTTCTACGCCGAGATCACCCGCTTGCGTCAGCTCATGGACCTGACGACGGGACCGCTGCCAGTGCTCTTTCTCCTCGACGAAATCCTGCACGGCACCAACTCGCACGATCGGGGCGTGGGTGCCGATGCGCTGATCCGCAGCTTCGTGAAGCGCGGCGCCATCGGCCTGGTCACCACCCACGATCTCGCCCTGGCGCGGGTGGCGGAGGCGCTGGCGCCGCGTGCCGCCAATGTGCACTTCCAAGACCATCTCGAAGACGGCCAGATGCGCTTCGACTATCACATGCATCCCGGCGTGGTGCAGAAGAGCAATGCCGTGGCGCTGATGCGTGCCGTCGGCCTGGAGGTCTAAGGTTGGCGAAGCATGGCTTCGCTACTCCAAATTTGCGTGCTGGAGTAGCGAAGC
>CAZTDK010001182.1:0-1734 GCA_964611965.1 uncultured Binatia bacterium (SeqCode)
CTGCACATCTGCAGGAAGCGTCGATTGTAGACGCGCTCCTTGCCGACGCAGATCGCGTCCACTGCCGTCTTCATGTTGTCGTAGATTCCGCGCCGGCAAGTGCCCTCGAAGAAGGCGAAGGCCCGGTCGTGCGCGTCGAACACCATCTCCAGCGTCTCGCGGGGATAGAGGCGCACGAACAGCATCCGGCTGTGACACAGCCGCACATACGCGGCCTTCACCGTGACAGTGGTGCCATTCAGCACGACGACCTCGTGGCTCCAGTCGAACTGATAGGCTTCCCCTGGGGTGAAGCTCAGCGGGACGAAGACTGCGGCCGGCGAGTGCCCGCGGGCCTTGCTCCCGCGTCGCGTCGCGCCGCAATCCGGCGCGCGATTTCACCTTCTCGCGTAGTATCGGTGAGACATGCGGGACTAGTGCCGATCAAGGTGGGCTGGCTCCTGAAACAAGTGCCGTCGCTATAGACTCAGGCCCGAACGGCCGTTGATTCCACCGCCAGCGCCGGACACGTCATTGGCCGCGGATTGCCTTCGCCGGACGTGCGGCTCAGACGAGGCGATCACTGTGCTCACCATGCCACCGCTCGCCTGGGGGTCGGTGAGCATCTCGGGCGCGGGGTTGCCGGGTTGATGGGAGGCGACCATACGGCGCAATCAGGCACTCTTACGGCGCGCTACCCGCTGACAATCTCGGGCATGCGTCGCGCGTCATCGCTCACGGCAGCGGTGTCATCCCTGCACAATAATTCTGCCCGGATTTGCCCTCTACGAAAGTCATCACCTGATCGGCCAGGTCGCTTTGCGCCGTCGCATCGAGGCATGCGGGGCACGTCGCCACCTTTGCGGATAGGAGCCTGTTGGTCGCATTGTCGAACGCGGTCCGGCACGACACCGGCTTCTTCTGCGTGCCCTGCTCGCATGCTTCTTCGTCGAATGGCTTGCCCGTGCGCGCCGCATCGGCGGCCTTGATGTGGCATGCCATCATGCACCGGAAAAGCGTGCTCAGGTGCCTCGCAACGAGATCCTCGCAGGCGTTGGTCTTCGCGTCCGGCGGAATGAAACCGGCGTCGTCCGGTGTTGCCGTGGGTGTCGGCGTCGCCATTGGCGTGGATGTCGGCAGGGCCGTGGACGTCAATGTCGGCGTCGCCATTGGCGTGGACGTCGGCGGGGCCGTTGACGTCGGTGTCAGCGTCGGCGTTGGCGTGGACGCCGGCGGAGCGGTGGACGTCGTGAGCGGCTGGCAGGGCGATCCGGGCGAGGGACAGACATAGCCGGCTTCGATCTGGCAAGTCGCCGAGCAGCCGTCGCCCGACCCCGCGTTGCCGTCGTCACATTGTTCGCCCGCGAGAGCCTGGATGGTCCCGTCGCCGCAGCGTGGGCCGAGCGTACAGGTAGCCTGGCAATGTCCGTAGCCGCTGCCGTTCTGCGCACCGTCGTCGCACTGTTCGCCGTTGGAGACGACACCGTCGCCGCAGTACGGCGCGAACTTGCATCCCGGCCCGCAGACCTGCGACGTGCCGCCATAGGTCGTGGTATTGTTGCCGTCGTCGCACTGCTCCTCGGGGGAGTGAACGACGCCGTCGCCGCAATAGGGCCCTCGGGCAAGACAGCCCGGCATGCACCCTCCGTAGGCACCGTTGTTCAGCCCGTCGTCGCACACCTCATTGCCCCTGACCAGGCCGTCCCCACAGATCGTCGAGCATTGGGAGACGGTGTGCGTGAAACTGTTCAACGA
>CAZTDK010001183.1:0-1727 GCA_964611965.1 uncultured Binatia bacterium (SeqCode)
CGTTCCGGTTTTCGCGGGACGTTACGGGACACTCTGGGACGTTACGGGATTCGCCTGAGAGCAACGAAACCCGCGCTGCACTGGAAAATCCGCGTCATTGCTGGCGAATTGGCGCTCCACCACGTTCCAGTCTGCCGGGGTTCAAATCCCGTCGGGGGTTACAGAGTCAGGCGTGTTTGCCGCAGCGTAACGTCGGTGGGATGGACTGGACTGTCCGCAGCAGGTGAGCGCACATGGACCCTCAGAAGGAGGTCTCCATGGCACGAACGCAAACAGTTGGTGGGCAGAGGCCGGCGCGGCGGTGCGGCGACTCCGACAATGTGGCGCGCGAAGTCGCGGGCCTCTTCGCGCTCACCAGGCGCACCGCGACAGAGAATGGGCACACCGTCTAGCGCCTCCCGTTTTCCCGCGGGCATTGGGTTTCGGTGGCAGGATAGCCGGCGGCTATTCCACCACAGCATGTGAAACGTGGATCGATCCTGTTGACACGTGCGGCTGCGTCGCGGTGAACTCCAGTGAAAGAGCCTGGCCGGCGGGGAGCCGAGTTGCGCTCGCAAGCGAGATGATCATTTGCCCGGGAGTTGCGGTATTGGCTGCCATGGCCGTGCCCTGAGTTGTGCCCGTGCGTCGAACGCCGCGGGCGTTGAGCACGGCGGGGTCATAGCTCACCTGGACGTCGAGGCCTTGGAAACCACCATCCCTCCGCACGTATAGCGGAATGCCGATGCGACGACCGTGGCGCCACGCGCGTCCGACCCATACGGACGGTGCGCTGCGCAGCGCAGGCGTGCTGAGGCCGCTCACCATCGTGGCCGCGACGCTGGGTTGCCAATTGCCGGTGCAGTCACCGAAGAGCACCGCCGCGAAGTCCACGCCGGAGGAAATGCCCACTAAAGGGCTGAAGGCCTCAGCTCCTGCCTGACAGCTGCCCGTCAGCATTTGCGGTTGCACGGGCTGGAAAGCGGATGTGGACGATTGGACTGGCAGGAAGGCCCAGTCCGAGGCACAGGCCTGTGCGACGGGGAGGCTGGTGATGAGCCCGGATTTGTATTGCAAGATCATCGACGCGTCGAGCACACTGAGCGAGCCATTGCCGGTGACATCACAAGCAAGTATCTGGGCGGGGCTCAACGCACGGCTTCCACTGAGTGCTTCGAGTATGTAGACCGCATCAAGGGCGCTGATCCCAGCACCGAGGTCTCCAGTCTTCTCGGCGCGAACAGTCAGCGTTCCAACGCTGAGCCCGGTGAAAGCGTACTGACCGGCGGCGTCGGTCTGCGCTTGCCCGAGGGGAATAGAGCTGACCAGTGGATCGGTGAGCTCCAATGTGGTGCCGCTCACCGACGCGCCGTTGCTGTAGTACAGGACTTGCCCCGCAATCCCTGCAACTGGGGTGGCCGTGGGTTGTGGTGGCACCGTTGGCGTGCCTGTGGCCGTCGATGTCGGCGGCAACGTATTCGTCGGGTACGGTGTCGATGTCCGCGTTGGGGTTCGGGTCGACGTGAGCGTTGGCATTGCGGTGGGTGTGGATGTCGGCGACGGGGTGAACGTCGGTGTTTTGGTCGGCGTGGGAGTCGACGTGAGCGTTGGCGTGGCGGTGGGTGTGGATGTCGGCGACGGGGTGAACGTCGGTGTCTTGGTCGGCGTGGGAGTCGACGTGAGCGTTGGCGTTGCGGTGGGTGTGGATGTCGGCGACGGGGTGAACGTCGATGTTTTGGTCGGCGTGG
>CAZTDK010001184.1:0-1727 GCA_964611965.1 uncultured Binatia bacterium (SeqCode)
GTGATCGGCACTGCCAGGTAGTTCCAGCCGTCCCGTGCGTCGAGCAGTCGGTAGTTGTTGTCCTCGAACTCACCGGGGAAGAAGACAACGAGTCGGCCCCGGATGTCCTTGACCACCTCTTTGAGCACCAGTGAGACGTGAGTGAAGCCGAACAGGCAGGCGACGCCCTGGACGGCAACGACGGCGTCTTCGTTCGCGTCCTCAGCGGCCAAGGCGTCGTGCATCCGAGCGACCGTGTACCGGACAAAGTCGCTGCGCAGCTTCATCGTCAACGAGTCCGGTTCCTCAAAGTACACGTCGCGATAGTCCGTATCCGCCATCCAGCAGGCGAAGGTGTCGGTCAGGTCCAGTGGACACCAGCGGTGGCCGGTCGATGTCGTGGCCATCTCGAAGAGTTCGAGTCTCGCACGCAGCCTCCGCTCGTCGGTTTTCGGGTAGACAACGAAGATTGCCTTCTGATCGCCCGCAAGGTTGCGCTGCCACGGTGCGCTGATGTGGCCACGGTAGCGAGTCGCCAGTTCCTCGATCCGTCCCATGTGCTCACCGCCTTTCGTCCGCGCTCAACAACCGCGAGAAGGCTACGTCGGTCACGCCGCCGGATTGAGTCATGTCCAGAAAACCGAGGCGCCTGGCATCCGCAGCCAGGTGCATCAGCTCGCCGGGCGGCGCATCGAGCGCCTGCGCCCACAGCGAATCAAACAGCGCCGATCCCCGCTTCCCGGCGAGATGACCGAGCAGCAGGGCGAACGCGGTCGTCACGGCGGTCGGCGTGACTCTCTGCCGAACCTTGCGTCCGCGCCCGCTGAGGTGGCCCGACTGCGTCCAGGACGACGCCGTGTTCCGTACGACTTTGTCGAGCGTGGCTTCGTTGAGCCGGCTCCCCACCGCCCTGGTAAGGGCATCAGTCATCTGCTGTCGCGCCAGTTCCTCGCCTGGTCGCATCCGCATGATAGGGGGTGCAGTGACACGCAGGAGCGGATCGCGTGCAAGTGCCATCAGCAGCGCGAGCAGTGCGTGCCCATGGCGGTCGGCAAACCAGCAGCGCCGCAAGACTCGGAAGAGAAGCACCTCTGGGTCGAGCGCGTACAATTCCGAAAGCCGCTGGCTGGAAAGCTTTCGTGTCGCCGCGGTGCGCTTGCCGAGGCAGTTGTCGTCGTTGATCGCCGCGAGGTAATCGTCGCGGGTGGCATCAGGCGGACAGCTGGCCAGCACGGCTCGCAGCTCCTCCAGCATGATCGTACGGCTAGTGTGCGTACCCTTGCCGCCCCACCGGAAACCGACGCCCTGCAACCGCAGCTCGTCGGACCTGTTGCTCGGTCGTAGGTCGTTGGTCAGCGGTATCGCTTCCATCAGAGGAAGCGTTTACCATCAATAAACAACAGGTGCAATCTTCGCCGGCTAGTTTGCCGGCGAGACTGGAAGCTTGCCCACGGGCAGGTTGTCGGCCAGGAGGAACCGCAACGGCTGGCGCGGCAGCATGGACTCGTAAGACCGCCGTGATCTGGCTTCGAGGCGCGTCATGTCAGATTATTCGCTCATGCTCATAGGGAACAGGCAGTTCACGAAATCTCGGGGACTATGCCACGTAGAGAAAAGGGCTTCCAGCGTTACGGGAAACGATCTCCTCGTGTCTTCCCTTAGGGCATTTTGGTCGGTGTGGCTCCCCGAAGTCACAGTTACGCGTCCGCTGCGCTTCCGACAAACGGGGTCCGTTCGTTGTGCCATCC
>CAZTDK010001185.1:0-1725 GCA_964611965.1 uncultured Binatia bacterium (SeqCode)
AGTGCAGCCCGCCGCAGTGCTACCAGCCTGTCGGACTTGGCAGCGCCGAGCGACCAATCCTGCCCTGAAGTGCCCCGAAGAGGGGAGCGGTCCATAGAAGAGACGCCGGCCGCAGGCCCTAGAAATCATTCTTGTCAAGCACGTTGATGACAAGCCTGGTGGTGTTGTTGCTACCATCGGAATCACCGCCGGGTCCGGTCGCAGTCAGCACGGCGGTACAGCGCGCCGCCGACTTCGCGTTCGGACTGAGGAACGCACTCGCATTGATCGTCAGCGGCAACTTGCCGATCTTGCTCTGGCCACCCTTTGCCTGGGCAGTGTTTTGCGCCCCGGGCGTCGTGGCAGAGTAATCAGCAACTCCAACCGTGCCGCTCGGGCAATCGCCGTCGCTGGCAACGACCGTGATTGCATCGGCGCTGGTTTCAACGACAGGCAGGATATCGGCGTTGATCGCCGTTGCCCGGGCATTGCGCACTTTTGTGGTCGTGCCCGGACGCAGCGTAACATTGACCGGGCCGATGCTCTTGATGAGGGACTCGTGCAGCGCCGTACCTTCCGGATCGTTCTTGTCGATGATGTTGAGCTCGACGGTAGCAATCGCGTTCGCGGGTGTTGGATCGCTCCCACCGGCGACGGTGGCGGTGAAGGTCAGGGTGCAGCGCGTCGGGGCCTTGTGGTTGAATGTCGAGAAGCTGCTACTGGTGATCGTCAACGTCACCTTCGCGGCCTTGCGCTTGCCGCCCAATATGCTCACCACGTTCGAGGGGCCGAGCGCCGTCTTGCCGAAGTCCGGTGTCGCCGCGATGCCAACGGGGCAGTCGGTGCTACTGACGTTCAACTGCACCGTGTGCCCACCCGATTCTGGAACGGGCAGAATGTCGGCATTGACGACGGTCACACTCAATTTCTTGACAACCTGTGCCTGGCCGACTGGGATCGTATAGGTCTTCGGCCGCAGCGGCAGGACCACAGAGTCGTGCGGCGGCAATGTCGCCGTAGCAGTCGCGGTTGCTGTCCGCGTACTGGTCGCCGTCGGTGTCTGCGTCGGGGTGTTGGTCGCGGTACTGGTCGGAGTCACGGTAGGCGTATCCGTCGGCGTGCTGGTCGGCGTCTCAGTCGGCGTGTCAGTGGGCGTTACCGTGGCGCCAAGACAGGTCCCCGATCCGCAGTCCAGCGAACAGCAGTCCGAGTTATTCACGCAGCTGTTTCCTGACGGCACGCAGGTGGGCACCGGGGTTTGTGTCGGCGTGTCGGTTGCCGTCTGCGTCGGCGTATTGGTGACGGTCGGCGTGTTCGTCGGCGTACCGGTGGGCGTGCTGGTCGCTGTGTTGGTTGGGGTCCTCGTGGGCGTATTCGTCGCCGTGGGGTCCGATGTTGGCGTGTTGGTCAGCGTCGGCGTACTGGTCGGCGTGTTCGTCGGCGTACTGGTAGGTGTGTTGGTCGGTGTACCGGTCGGGCTGTTTGTCGGCGTACCGGTCGGTGTATTTGTCGGTGTGCCGGTCGGCGTATCCGTCGGTGTGCCGGTCGGTGTATCCGTCGGTGTGCTGGTTGGCGTATTCGTCGGTGTGTTGGTCGGGGTATCCGTTGGTGTGCCGGTCGGCGTATCCGTCGGCGTGCTGGTCGGTGTGTTGGTCGGCGTATCCGTCGGCGTGTTCGTCGGCGTCGACGTGTTGGTTGGTGTATTGGTTGGTGTAAATGTCAGGGTGTTCGTCGGGGTTAACGTCC
>CAZTDK010001186.1:0-1721 GCA_964611965.1 uncultured Binatia bacterium (SeqCode)
CCTGGACTGGCATCCGGTCCGGCTGCGGCCGCAGGCGGATTTGCGAGCCCTGGTCAAAGGGCTGCCGCTGATCAAGCAGTCGGGCAAGCCGTTCCAGTTCGTCCTTGCCCGCGTTCGGCCCAATCTGCGCAACAACGACGTCAAGCTGATCCACATGCGCCACGAGCAGGCGTGCGCATATGCCGCCGATGCCTATGCCCGCAGCACCGCGACCCCGGGGGTGTGCAGTGTCACCGCCGGGTGCGGCTTGACCAATGCCGTGACCGGTCTGTGCGTCGCCGGCCTCACCGGCAGCGCCGTGGTGTGCATCGCCGGCCAACATCCGACCACCGAGGACTACCTCGGCTCGTTCCAAGAGGCCTACGGCACGGATGTCTGCCGCTCGTTCTCGAAGTTCGTCAAGCGCGTCATCGACTGGTCGACCATTGAGGTCGACTTGCGCCAGGCCTTCCGCGAGGCCACGTCACCACCGCAGGGGCCAGCACTCGTCGAGATTCCAACCAACCTGTTGTACCACGGCGATGACGTCGCCGGGCAACGCAGGGGCGCGAAGGTCTACCCACCGGACGAGTTGCGTGCGCAAGGTGACCCGCGCCAGGTCGAACGGGCACTCGAGCTCCTGCTGGCGGCGGAGCGCCCGCTGATCGTTGGCGGAGATGGTATTTTCTGGTCCGACGCGGCGGCGGAGCTCCGCGAGCTCGCCGAGCTCACCAACATTCCCGCCTACGCGCGACGCGCCGGCCAAGGCGCGATTCCGGAAGATCACCCGCTGGCCATCGCCGGTGCATGGAAGAAGCCGTTCACGGGACGCGCTGACGTGGTGCTCGCCGTCGGTTTCAAGTTTTGGAGCGGTGAGCACTTTGGCGACGCGCCCACTTGGAACGACCGGGCAAGGTACATTCAGGTTGATCCGCTACCGAGCCGCATCGGTTGGCATGTTCCTGCGGAGGTGGCGATTGTCGGTGATCCCAAGTTGGTGCTGCGCCAGTTGATCGACACGGCCAGGCGGCTCAACCTGGACTTCTCCGGGCGACGGCAGCCGTCATGGCTACAAGAGGTTGCCCAGGTGCGCGCCAACTACCTGCACACTATCGACGAACGCGAGCGCAGCACGCGTGACAGTGTCCCCGTCCATCCCGACCATTTGGCGCGCACGCTCTGTGAGGTGATCGACCCCGATGCCACGGTGGTCATCGACTCGTTCACGCTGAGCGGCTGGATGACGCAATGGTTCACGGCGCGCTTTGCGGGGCAAGTGGTCGACGCCGGGCCGCTGGCCCCCGTGGGGCACGGCGTCGGCATGGCGATCGGCGCGCAGTTGGCACGCCCCGGGAAACAGGTGGTGCTGGTGATCGGCGACGGCGGCCTCGGCATCGGTGGTTGGGATATCGAAACGGCGCTGCGCTACGAGCTGCCGATCATCACGGTACTGTGGAACAACAGCTCCTGGGGGCCCAGCTTCGAGCAGATGCCGCTGCTCAAGGGACGCACCGACCCGTTCAACATGCTGGAGAACATCCGCTACGATCAGATGTTTCAGATCCTCGGCTGCCACACCGAGCACGTCGAGGCGCCGGCACAGCTGCGGCCGGCGCTCGGACGCGCCTGTCGCGCCGGCAAGGCGTCGCTCATCAACGTGGTCGGCGACAAGCGTATCGGCCATCCGCGCCTCGGCGGCAATCTGCTTGGCTCGACGCAGATTTAAATTACTTGACGAATTG
>CAZTDK010001187.1:0-1719 GCA_964611965.1 uncultured Binatia bacterium (SeqCode)
CGTATGTCGAAGCCGTCCTGGAGGCGAACGCACTGTCGCCACACTTCGGCGCGCTGCTCACCGTCGACGCGGACGGGATGGCGACGAAGGCCGACCTGCTGCGCGCCTATCTCACCCGCTACGCGGTGCCCGTGGCACAACTGGTCATGATCGGCGATCGCGCCAGCGACGTTGAAGCGGCAGTCGCCGTCGGTTGCCGGTTCGTCGGCTGCGACTACGGACACGGCTACCAGCAAGAGATCGAAGGAGCGGGGCCTATGGTGTCGGGGTTTGATCAGCTGCCGGAGGTGATTGCCTGGACCCTGGTAGCGCCGCGTTGACGACTGAGGCAGGGCTGCGAACGACACAGAAGGGAAATGGAAAACCGGGAATGGAGAATCGAGAATTTAGAACCGGCCAATGGAGCAGCAGTGCCCGGTTTTCCATTCTGAATTCCCGGTTCCCGAATTTCCATTCTCCCCGTGCGGACGTTCGAACGACAGGCTGCTGTTTCAACCGATTGCACACCCATCGCGCCTACGGATAGAATCGCATCCCACCAACTGAGGAGGTCGCCATGAGCCTGGTCACCGAGCGCGCGCTGTCGCCCCGTGAGTTCCTGGATGAATGTACCGCCTTCAAGCGTGACCATGGCCCGCGCAGCGTCTTCCTCCGCCAATTAGTCATGGGCAAGTTGAACGACACGCAGGTCGGGCTGTGGGCAAAGGACTTCTACTACTACGTCGAGCCGGCGATCCCGACGATCGCCGCGTGGCTTGCCAGCGCCCCGACGTTGCCGGATCGTTCGGTGTACCAGCTGATCGCGCGCAATCTGGCGGGTGAGATGGGATACATCAAGGAAGCCGAGCATCACGATCTCTATCTGCAGTTCTGTGCCGGGCTCGGGATCACCCGCGACGCGCTGCTCGAGCATCTCCCTACCGCATCCACGATCGGTGCGGCATCGGCAATGGGATACTACTGCCGGAACTCGTTCGCCGAGGGTCTGGGAGCCTTTGGCCTAGCCGTCGAGATGGAAGTGCCCGGCCGTCCGAATGGCGCCCAGGTGATTTATGATGGCCTCCGACGACACTACAAGATCGACGCCAAGGCGCTCGAATTCTGGGAAGTCCACATCGCGGCGGAAGAGGAGCACGGTGAGAATGCCGTCGCCGCGCTCGAACGGTGCGGGCAAACGCGGGAGCAGCAAGCCCTGATCCGGCGCGCCTTCCGCTTCAGCGTCCTGGCGCACGCGGGCATGACCGAGGGATATGATGGCTTCCTGGATCGCAATGGTGAATCTTGAATAGTGAATGGTGAATTGAAGACTCTGGGGAATCCACCATTCACCATTCAGCATTCATCATTGGCTTTTGATCATGGGCTTGTGGTCTCGCCTGATTCGCTGGAAGAAAAACGCGGAGGCGCCGGCGCCACGTCAGGAGCCGGAGCCGCGCCCGCCGGTGGCGGCGAACCACACCGTCGAGCTGCCGATCGAGCCGTTCGTCTTCGAATGTCGCGAATGTGGCAAGGTCTTCGAGGCACGTCGCACCCGACCGCAATGCCCGGAGTGCGACAGCCGCGAGGTCACTTTGCTCAGTGAGCAGTGATGAGTGACCAGCGCTCGGACGACCCAATGCGATTTGGAACAGTTGAATTCGTGCTCGTCACTGGCCACTCGTCACTCGTCACTGCTCCACAATGACCAACGCACACCTGGCTCGGGTCATGCGGGAGATC
>CAZTDK010001188.1:0-1716 GCA_964611965.1 uncultured Binatia bacterium (SeqCode)
GTCTCACGCACTTTCCGTTCCGGACCGACCACGCCGTTCCCCGAACGGATACGGTGAACGTAGTGAAACACCGACCCGTCGCTCAACTTGCAGTGGATATCGGTTCACGGCTCAGCTCGTAGCAAGGCCGTGGACGTACATCACCCTCAAACTGCTGTTGAAACGGCAATGCGACGTGGGTGTCGCCGGATATGCTGGGCAATACCGACAGCAAGCAGACCATTCAATTGCTCGCCCAGATCGCTACGCGGGCACCGATCAGCATTGGGTGCTATTGCCCAGACGAGAACCGGTGTCACAGGTCGACCCTGCGGACGCTGATCGAGGGAGCGGCGAGGTAACCGGCAGTCCGTCGCGGCTGGAGGTGCTACACTAGCCGCATAAGGACGTTCTATGTTCTATGATCGGATGCCAACCAGCTTTCCTGACGGGCGCGAAGAAGCCGCACATGACATTCACCGCGGCGTCCTGAAGCTCAAGACCTATGGGTACCCAGCGCGGTGGCGAGACGGCTATGCGAGGTTTTTGAAGAAGCAATACGATGTCGAGCTGGACGACGTGGCAGGCTGCGAGGTCAACGACGCGTTCTTGCGCTACGTCGAAGAGTACAACACGCGAGTCGAGGAGGAACTGGCGAAGCGCTTCGGAGACGGCGTTCTCAGCGCGATGCAAAAGGAAGCGGATCGACTTGCGACGAGGAAGGTCAAGAAGCGACAGAGTCGGTAGCGGCCGTACGGGCGTGGCGTTGTGGTTGATGGACAAACCTGGTCGGCCTGCGGCCCACTCCAGCGGTTGCATACGAACATGCATCAGCCGAGGTGGTTGCTGCGACGAGTCACTGACCAACCGCGGCTCAGTCCCCAATAGGTATTGCAAGCTCAGCCGCAGCCAAAAGCCCGGTCGTCAGGCGCTCAGGAATGCCCCGGAATCGACGATTGGGGGGTCAGACGGGGCGCGCCGCAGCGGGGACACGGCATTGGACGGAAATCGAGGCAAAGTCGTCCAGGAGGCTGTCCCTCACCGACCGTGCTTCTTCTGAGCCATCTCTAGCCCCTCACCGAGCAGGGCAGTGATCCCCTCTGTGCCAATGACGGTAAGACAGCCGCGTCTGCACCGGGATCTCTCTCGAAGTGAATGCCTGCCTGAGTGAGTGCACGTGCGTCACGCCGACACCGACACTTACACCGAGGGAGACACCAGGTGCCTGCGACTCGCGCAACGGGTCTTCGTGCCGCACGGACGTAGGCGGTCTTGGAAACTGTCTCCCGCAATCAGACGGCAGCTGCGGACGTGTGTCGCAGATCACGAGGACCGCAACACCGACGCCGACCGCTCCTGAGTGTGGCCAGAACTGCAACGGCTCATGCGGCAGGTTCTCGTGCGGACCGGGAGCGTGTGTGGCAGCCTGCATCTTTGTGGCGTTCTTGTCGATATAACATGTATCATCCGGGTGATCGGCTATGCGCTCGAAGGATGTCCGGGACCGACGCCGACGCCAGCCTGTACCACGGACACACCTGCTGCGCGTGTGCGGATGCTACCTGTACTGACTTCGCGTGGGTGGAGGTCGAACCGGTCTGTCCGCTCGGATGTCAGACGTTCATGGATGCCGAGTGTGAGGTACCGTGTCATGGCGGTGGGCTGAGTGGTCCCGCGATTTGTGTATCGATCACACCCTGCACCTCTGACGCCGACTGCGATGACGGGAACGGATGT
>CAZTDK010001189.1:0-1709 GCA_964611965.1 uncultured Binatia bacterium (SeqCode)
CAACCTCGATGATGACGGCAGTTGCGGATTCGTCAATCCCGGTGATGTGTCTAAAGTCGCGGCGAACCTCGCGCCCCTCGGTGACTATGGCGGACCCACGCAAACGATCGCCCTCTGCACCGGTCCAGGAGCGCCCAACGCCGCATGCACCGCCGCCAGCCCCGCCATCGACGCCGGAGACGACAGTGTCACCGGCCCACCCGACAACCTCACCACCGACCAGCGCAGCCTGGCGCGCCTCTCCGGGGCGCACGTCGACATCGGGGCGTACGAGGTGCAGTAGTGTGCAAGCAGGTGCACACGCATACTCAGCGCGAAGGGGGACGTATGAAAAGCCTGGGAATCGTTTTGGTGCTGCTGCCGCTCGAATCGATGGGGACGTGGGTTGCAAACGTTGCGTCTGAGAGGCGGGCGATGACATCCGCGAGAGAACGCTGGCCGAACAGGCGGCTGCTGCGGACGCGCGAAAAGACGCGTGCCGCAGAGCCGCACGGCGTTAGGTGACTACGCGCCATGAAAACTCAGGTCGCGCTTCGGTCATCCAAGTTCCCGGCTTACGACGGCGAGGAGGAGCAGATCAATCCGGGTCTTTGGGGCAAGAGGCTCGCCGAGTATTTGGTTCAGAAGCTCGCGGCCCGAGGTGTCGAGACAGAGGAGATGGTGGCAGAGGATTGGGGTTGGTACGTCCCGGTGCGTAACGAACGATTTCGGCTTGCTCTGTGTTGCGGACACCAGAATGGAGACGATGACCAATTCCTATGCTTCACTGATCCTGGCACTCCCGTCGTCAAGAAGTTCTTCAAGAAGATAGACGCGACACCACACCTCACACGGCTCACGGAGGCGCTTCAGCAGATTCTTTCGTCCGACCCGGACATCCGAGATGTAGTATGGACAGAGCCACGATGACGTCGCCTAACAAAAGCGTGGAGCCGACGCGCATGAAGACGCGCGCGGCTCACGCAGGGCGTTCGGCTCGCCGGCATCCGGGCAGCGGGTCGAATGTGCTAAGCTGCTGCGGTGCAGTTCGAATGGGATCCAAAGAAGGCCGCCTCAAACTTTGCCAAGCACGGTGTGTCGTTCGATGAGGCCAGCACTGTGTTCGGCGACCCGCTCGCAACGACGCGTCCTGACCCCGATCACTCGGCGAACGAAGAGCGGCTTTTGACGACCGGGATCTCCAGGCAGCATCGGACGCTCATCGTATGGCACACGGACCAAGACGACACGGTTCGGATCATCGGTGCCCGCGAGACGACGGCTTCGGAACGGAGGACATATGAGTCCGGTGCGTAGGTCAGTGCCCGAGGACGAAATGCGTCCCGAATATGACATTCGTGGCGGTGTTCGCGGCAAATATTACGAGCGTTACCGCGCGGGAACCAACGTGGTCCTGCTCGAACGTGACGTAGCCGAGGTGTTTCGGGATTCAGAGGCGGTGAATCGAGCGCTGCGCCTGTTGGTGAACGTAGCCGAGGTGAGTGCCTCGTCGGGAGGGCGTACAGGCCGAACACGGCGCTCCACCCGACCGCGGCCACGAAGCCGTTCGGATAAGCGCGCGATGCCACGCTCTGGCCGCGGCGGGTGAGCGCCAGGGCGTTCGGCTCGCTAGGGTTTCCGGCAGCGTGCTGTAGTGGAGCGAAACGAAATGGCGACGGACGACGTCCCGGATAGCGATTGGCGGCGAAGAATGCCTTCTGTCTGGTTTG
>CAZTDK010001190.1:0-1689 GCA_964611965.1 uncultured Binatia bacterium (SeqCode)
GCCGGAAGCTGCGTACCCACTCGAGCTGGAAACTGGAGACCTCGACCACGGCCGCGTCGTACGGCGTGGCCGCCGCACACGCATCAATCAAGGGCGTGCCAAGGTTACCGCCAACGAAGACGTGACCACCGCTCGCCTTGAGCATCTCACCGAGCAGCACCGTTGTCGTGCTCTTACCGTTGGTTCCACTGATTGCCAGAATCGGGCAGGTCAAGAAGCGCGAGGCCAGCTCGATTTCGCTGAGGACCGGAATGCCGCGCGCAGCGGCACCGCGCAGCAAGGCGTGCGAGCGCGCCACCCCCGGACTCGGGACGACCATGTCGATGCTTTCGAGCACATCGGCAGCATCGTCCTGCCGCACCTCGACGCTCGCCGGAAATCGTACGTCCGCCAGCGCGGTCAGCGAGCGGTCCACGAGACGGACGGTGGCACCGCGGTCGATAACAAACTGGGCGACGCTGCGGCCGGTCTTCCCCGCACCGATCACCAGGACTCGCCGCTCGGCAATCTTCATGGTCATCGCAGTTTCAGGGTGGCCAGCGCCAGCAGCGCACAGATGATCGAAACGATCCAGAAGCGAACGATGATTTGCGGCTCGGGCCAGCCCTGGAGCTCGAAGTGATGATGAATCGGTGCCATGCGGAAGACCCGCTTGTGGCGCAGCTTGTAGGAAGTCACTTGAAAGATAACGGACAGGGCCTCGACGACGAACACGCCACCCGCGACCACCATCACGATCTCTTGCTTCGTGACCAATGCGACCAGCGCCAATGCCGCGCCGAGCGGCAGCGACCCAACATCCCCCATGAACATCTCCGCCGGGTAGGCGTTGAACCAGAGGAAGCCGAGGCCGGCACAAAACAGGGCAGCGCAAAAGATCGCCAACTCGCCGGCGCCAGCCACGTATGGGATCTGCAGATACTCGGCGTTCTTGATGTTGCCGGTCACGTAAGCAAACACGCCGTAGGTGACCGCCGTGGTCATGACCGGACCGATCGCCAGGCCGTCGAGTCCGTCGGTCAGGTTTACCGCGTTGGAGGTTCCCACCAGGACAAACGCGGCAAAGGGCACATACCAGATGCCGAGATTCGGATGCAGTTCTTTGAAGAACGGGAATACCAAGTCGGTACTGAAATCGGGCTTCAGGTAGAGGGCGACGGCCGCGGCCAGGGCCACACCGATTTGGGCGGTAAGTTTTCCGCGTCCGGAGAGGCCGCGTGCGTTGCCCCGACGCAGCTTGCCGTAGTCGTCGATGAAGCCGATGGCGGCAAAGCCGACCGTGACACCGATGACCAGCCAGACATAGAAGTTCGTGAGATCCGCCAACATTAAGGTGGCGAAGATCAGCGAGAAAAGGATGAGCGTGCCGCCCATCGTCGGCGTCCCGGCCTTCGCCAGGTGGCTCTGCGGGCCGTCGGGGCGAATGGTTTGTCCGATCTGCCGCGCCGTCAGCCGGCGGATGACCCAGGGGCCCAGAAGAAACGAGACAATCAGGCTCGTCAGCGCGGCCATGAGCCCGCGAAAGGTTTGGTAGCGAAAGACATTGAAGAGCGAGTGCGAGGCGTGCAACGGGTAGAGAATCTGATAGAGCATCACGATGACGTCCCCGCTCCTTCCAGCAACCGCACCACTTCCTCCATACGCATACCGTGGGAGCCCTTGACGAGCACGCAGTCACCCGGCTGCCAC
>CAZTDK010001191.1:0-1684 GCA_964611965.1 uncultured Binatia bacterium (SeqCode)
GCTTATCTTGCTTGGAACTTTCGAGCGACCCACCGCGGAGCGGCCCATAAGAAGGACGCCGGCCGCTGGCCCTGCAGGTCCTAGCCGCCGGCCATGGCGCCGACGATCAGAAACGGCTCCGTCCCGCTGGCCACCGCATCGGGCAGCGGCGTATCCGGCGGTTCGTGCGACAGATCTTCCTCGCACGCAAAGAAGCGCACATACGGCCGGCGCCGCTTGGTCACGTGGTCACGAATCGTCCCACACAGCATCGGATACCGCGCCTCGAGCGCGTCGAGGACAGCGCACTGCGTAACCGGCGCCGCGACCTCGAGCGCGACCTCACGGTCGACGTGCGCCAGCTTGCGCAGATGCGCGGGCAGGACGATGCGGATCATGCGCGAAAGAACTCCGGGGTGGTTTCTGGGCTTGGGTTTCTGGTTGCTGGTTCCCAACCACCGTCAGCCCCTGGCCCCCTCTCCCAAGAGTGGGAGAGGGGCCAGGGGTGAGAGTGCTTCGGCGGATTGCCAGCATGTCAGGTGGAGTGCTGTCATTGGCCGCGGCGCACCTGCGCTGAGATCATCTCGTGATCCACTCATGTCAGTGTCTGCACCTCGACGGAGAGCACCGGCGGCAGATCGCGGACGATCGGAGCCCAGCGATCGCCAGCATCCGATGATGCATACACCTGCCCGCCCGTCGTGCCGAAATACATTCCGCAGCGATCGAGCGCGTCGACGGCCATCGCGTCACGTAGCACGTTGACGTAGCAATCACGTTGCGGCAGGCCGTTCGTCAGCGCATCCCACTCGTGACCTCCGCTACGGCTGCGGTAGACGCGCAGCTTGCCCTCGGGCGGATAGTGCTCCGAGTCGCTCTTGATGGGGACGACGTACACGGTGTTCGGCTCGTGTGCATGCACGTCGATCGGGAAGCCGAAGTCCGTCGGCAAGTTGCCGCTGACCTCATCCCAGTGCTCACCGGCGTCATCACTGCGCATGACGTCCCAGTGTTTCTGCATGAACAGGGTGCCGGGGCGCGACCGATGCATCGCAATACGATGCACGCAATGACCGACCTCGGCATTCGGATCGGGAATGCTTTCGGACTTCAGTCCCCTGTTGATCGGCCGCCAGGACTTACCGGCGTCGTCGCTGCGAAACGCACCCGCCGCCGAGATGGCGATGAAGATCCGTTCGGGCCGGCTCGGGTCGAGCAGAATCGTATGCAGGCACATGCCGCCGGCACCTGGCTGCCAGGAGGGCCCGGAGCCGTGCTTGCGCAAACCGGGGAGCTCCTGCCATGTCTGGCCGCCGTCGGCGGTGCGAAACAAGGCGGCGTCTTCCACGCCGGCATAGACCGTATCCGGATCGGTGAGCGAGGGCTCGAGGTGCCAGACACGCTTGAACTCCCACGGATGGGGCGTGCCGTCGTACCATTGATGCGTGCCGGGCACCCCATCGTACACGAACTGGTTCCCCACCGGTTCCCAGGTTGTCCCGCCGTCGTTGGAACGCTGGATCAGCTGTCCGAACCACGCGTTGCTCTGCGATGCGTACAGGCGATTGGGGTCAGCCGGCGATCCCTTGAGATGGTAGATCTCCCACCCCGCAAAGTGCGGACCGCTGACCTCCCAGCGTTCGCGCTTGCCGTCCGACGCCAGAATGAATGCACCCTTGCGTGTGCCAACCAGTACCCGGACCCC
>CAZTDK010001192.1:0-1683 GCA_964611965.1 uncultured Binatia bacterium (SeqCode)
GGCTGCACGTCATCGGCTTGGACGATCGCGGGCACGATTGGGCACACGGCATCCCACACGTGCCCTACCTCGCGGCGACGCTGGCCACGATTCCGAACGCCGAGCCGGTTCTGCTGCTGTGCCACCGCCCCGATGTGTTCCCACAGGCCGCAGCCGCTGGGGTTGCACTGACGTTGGCGGGACACACCCACGGCGGTCAACTGGCGCTGCCGCGGTTCATGGGCCGCTTTCGTAACCTGGCCGAGTTCATCACCACCTTCGACCGCGGTCTCTTCGAGCGCGACGGCAGTTATTTGTATGTCAACTGCGGTCTCGGCGTCACCGCGCAACGCCTTCGACTGAACGCCCCGCGTGAGATCACGCTGATTGAAGTCCAGGCGGCACACGCGCTGGCTGCGTAAGCCATCCAGCATGGACAATCGGGATGCGGCTGCCGGGTTGTGTGCCCGCTGCGTACACTGCCGGCCGGTGCACAGCGCCCGCGGCTCAACGTTTTACCGCTGCGATCTCGCCAGCACCGACCCAACGTTTCCAAGATACCCGCGCCTGCCGGTGGTGCATTGCGCGGGATTCACGCGCCGCAATCCCGCAACAGGTACGCCGGATTCAACGCGTTGCCAGTGATAAGCACCGTTCGGATGGCAGGCACCTTTCGAGACGGCCGCTGATGAAGATGCGGCCTCCTCAGAGTGAGCGGTACCTCGTCAGGGAACATCAAGGTTTCCGCTCATCCTGAGGAGGCGCCGTCTCTTCAGGCGCCGTCTCGAAGGATGCGATCTTGGCAGGATACCGCTATCTCACCGGCCGCAGGCCTAGGCGTGCGCTTCGACGGCGGCGGCGTGGCGGGCGACCAGTGCGTCGGGGCACAGATAGACAAAACCCTTCGCCGCCAGCACTGCAACCAACAGGTCATCGATGAAGCCGGGCACCAGCGTGTTGTCCGGAATGAGATCGATCGGCAAGAGCCAGTACAGCAGCGCACCAACGAGGAGCAGACGCGCAATGGCGGGCGTGTGCCGATCACGAAGAATCCGCAGAAACGTCAACGTGCCGTGCCCCAGATAGCGCGACATCGCCCGCAGCCCGCGGTGGCGCAGCGCCAGCATGCGGAAATCCGTGGCCGACGACACCGCCGCCACCAACAGGAACACGATCGCCGATGCGAGGATCGAGATCCAGACCACGCCGGCAGTGCTCAGCAGCGCCTGCATCCGCCCGGTGGTATTCTCAACGCGCTTCACGATTCGGTGCGTGAGACGGCTCAACGGATCGGTATTCGGACCCGCCTGGACACCGGTGATCATCCCCACACCTTCTCGGGGAGCTAGACCCGCCTCGCACACCCGCGCCGCCGTCAGCACCAGCATGACGACACCGCACGCGATCACGAAGCGACTCCACAGTTCATGGGACATGGTGATCCTCCAACCGCGCCGCCACGATTACGTCTCCGGCGCAATCGTCCGTGGCGGCAAGACTTCAAAATTGCTGACTCGCCACTGATCGCCGCTGGGGCGGACGCGAACGATCAGCTCCGGCTCAATCGGTTGGTCCCCAACGACCACCACGGTGAGCCGGAAGTAGAATGTCATCCCGTCATCTTGCGTCTGCTCGGAGATCTGCCGGTAGTACACACGCGGGCGTTCGTCCGCGGTGCCCGCCGGTTGGTCGCCCAATAGGCGC
>CAZTDK010001193.1:0-1683 GCA_964611965.1 uncultured Binatia bacterium (SeqCode)
CTGACACCGGCCACACGCAAGATTCTCATGGGCATCTGGCACTATGTGGGGCGCTGGGTCGCGTTGCTGATCTGGTGCCTGGGGGTTGCCGGAACCATCATGGAGCCTTCCGCCAGCGCCCGCCGCAGCGACACCTACATCTTCGGCGGGATAGCGGCGGTCTATATGCTCTACCGGATGTTCCACAAGAAACCGGTCCAGCAGCATACCTCCAACGTCTACGGCAGCGCGCATTACGCCCCGCTGCAGGCTGATATCACGGATGCGGCGTGCCTCTCGAAGGGTCTCTTCTTTGGCAAAAGCAGCGAACCGGGGCAGGACGCAACGGTGCCCGGCGCTCCCGGCGCCCCTGTGTGTTCGACCCCCGAACATCACACGCTCATCGTCGCCCGCACGCGAACCGGCAAGGGGACGCGGGTCATCGTCCCGACCCTGCTGCGCTACGGCGGCTCCGCCCTTGTGATCGACCCCAAGGGCGAGAATGCCGCCATCACGGCGGCGATCCGGAAGAAACAGCTGGGTCAGAGCATCCATATCCTCAACCCCTGGAACGAACTCGCGTCGACCTATCAGGACCGTGGCTTCACGCCCGCGACCTACAACCCGCTCGATATCCTCGACCGCGACGATCCCAATGTCGTGGCGATCGCCCAGACGCTGGCGGGTGCCATCTGTCCGGCGCCCGCGAACGCCAAGGACCGGTTCTGGCAGGGCATGGCGGCGAACGTACTGACGGCGGTATTTCTGTGGCTGACCGCCCGTGAGGACGAGCGCAAGACGCTGGCCCGCGCGCGTGAGATTGTCAGCCTCACCCGCAAGGATTTCACGACGAAATACCTGACCGAAATGGCGGCAAGCGAGGCGTTCTCATTCGCGATCCGCGAAATGGCCTCCCCGATGATCGATCTCGCCGATGAGACCTACAGCGGCGTCATGTCGAACCTGAGCGAGGCCACCAAGTTCCTGAGTGACCCCCAGATCAAGGCGGCGACAGCAACGTCGTCCTTTTCGATGGAGGACCTCGCGACCGGGAAATCGACCGTTTACGTCGTCATCCCGACGGAGCGGATGGATACCCAAAAAACATGGTTGCGCATCATCATCGCCGCCGGCATGCACATCTTCAAAAACCCGCGCGCGAAACTGAAGTCCGGGCATCGCTGTCTTTTCCTGATCGACGAGTTTGCCGCGCTTGGGCGGCTCGACGACCTGCCGCGCGACATCGCCACCATGAGCGGGTTCGGGGTGGATTTTGCCCTGATCGTGCAGGGGCTCGACCAGCTCAAGGACCACTATGCGGAGGCGCGGGGCACGATCCTTTCCAATTGCGCCTACAAGTGGTTTTGCAACGTCAACGACCTCGACAGCGCGAAATACCTGAGCGAGACGCTCGGCAAATGGACCATCGGCACCATGAGCATGTCGTCTACTTCTTCCCGCCAGGGACGCAGTTCGACGTTTAGCCAAAGCGAGACGGCCCGCTCGTTACTCAACCCCGACGAAGTGCTCAACCTGGGGAGAGATGTCGCCATCGGTATCCAGCCCAACGGCCACCCGCATTATCTCAGGCCGGTAGACTACTGGCAGCTGCAGGAGGCTTTTGCTGCATTGCGGAAAAAACACCCGGCCCTCTATTGGCAGCCGCCGGTCGTTTTCGACGAAAATCCGTATTTCGCGGCACCT
>CAZTDK010001194.1:0-1681 GCA_964611965.1 uncultured Binatia bacterium (SeqCode)
GTTCCCGGCCCCACACGATGCGCACGTCATATCCTCCCCCTATGCGTATCCTCCCCCTATGCGTAACGCCTACCGCTCCGCCTCTCCTCCCGTAGTCAGCGGACGTTGGGGTAGCGGCGGCGGATCTCTTGCAGCATCCAGTCACGTGCCGCGGCGTTGCCGGCGACCAACGCGCGCAGGCGCTCGCGCGAGATGGCGTAGGTGATCATGTGCGACATGGCGGTGACCGTGGCGGAGCGGACGGTGTCGAGCAGTATGCCGCGCTCACCGACGACGTCCTCCTCGTTCACCGTGGCCACGCCCTTGCGGCCGATGGTGACGACCGCATGACCTTCCTCGACGATGTAGCACTCGGGCGACTCATCGCCCTCGCTGCACAACATGTCGCCAGGCTCGAAGCTCATCGGATAGGCGGTAGCGGCGAGCTGTTCCAGCTCCGCCGTCGTGCAGCGCTCGAACAGGCTGTTACGTCGGAGCAGCGCGACCGTGGCGGCGAGGCGCTCTCCCGTGCGCACGGGGACCGAATCCTGGCGCCCCGGCTCGGTCTCGATGCGCTGGCGCAGCTCGGCGCGCCACTGCAGGTCGGCGTTGGAGTCGCCGGCACGCGGGCGTAAGCCGCGCTCCGTGTGTTCGCTCGTCGACGTCGTCGGGGATGCCTCCACGGGTGTGCTCGCCGGCGCAACGTGGGCGCGCGCGCTCGGTGTGGCGCCGCAGGCGATGTTGAGCGCGGTGAGGCCGCGCAGCACGAGGCGATCCTGGAAGCATGGCTCGTCGCCGGCGAGCTCGATGTGCGGGAAGCGCTGCAGCAGGGTGCGAAACGTGATCTCGATCTCGGCGCGCGCTAGGGCGGCGCCGAGGCAGAAGTGCACGCCGCCGCCGAAGGTCAGCGGCTGGATGTCGGTGCGCGTGATGTCGAGCTGATCGGCATTGGCGTAACGTTGCGGATCGCGGTTGCCGGCTCCGAGCATGGCGAAAACCTGTTCGCCGGCGGGAATGGTCACGCCGCCAACCTCGACTTCGGCTTCGGTCACCCGGTTCACCAGCTGCGCCGTGCCGTCGTAGCGCAGGAGCTCGTCCGGAAGGTTGGCGAGCAGCGAGGGATTGCTCCGCAGCAGATCGAGTTGCTCCGGCTGGCGTAGCAGCGCCAGCAGACCGTTGCCGAAGAGGTTGGTGGTCGTCTCGAAGCCGGCGGCGAACAACAGCGAGGCGAGCGTGACCAACTCGTCGTCCGTGAGGCGGTCACCGCCGACTTCGGCAGTGGCCAAGGTGCTCAGCAGATCCTCGCCCGGCTGGCGGCGCTTCGCTGCGATCAGCTCGAGGAAGTAGGCGCGGATGCCGAGCTGCGCCGTATCCGCCGATGCCATCTGCTCGTCCGTCGGCTGCATTTCGAAGATCGCCACCAGGTCGCGCACCATGCTGCGGAACTGCGGCCGGTCGGCGGCCGGCACGCCGAGCATCTCGCCGATGATCGTCACCGGCAAGGGAAAGCCAACCGCCTCGAGTACATTGCCGCCGCCGGCCTCGGCCACTGGATCGAGGAGCTGATGGACCACTTGCTCGATCACCGGCTTGAGGTCGGTGATCACACGCGGGGTGAATGCCTTGGTTACCAACTTGCGCAGGCGGGAGTGTTCGGGACCGCTGGTGTTGAGCATCGAGTGCTCGCCGGCAGTCAGCGACG
>CAZTDK010001195.1:0-1679 GCA_964611965.1 uncultured Binatia bacterium (SeqCode)
TCGATACACTCGCCCAACAACTGCACGTCGAGACGCGCGTCTCATTACCGGACAACCTGCTGCTCTACAGCGACAAGATGGCCATGGCGTTCTCGCTCGAGGCACGCGTCCCGTTGCTCGACTTACAGCTGATGCGCTTCGTCGAGAGCTTGCCCACCCACTGGCGCCTGAGGGGTTGGTCTGGGCACAAATACTTGTACCGCACGGCGATTCGGCGCTGGCTCCCGGACGAGATCCTGACTCGTCCAAAGATCGGCTTCGCGACGCCGATGGATCAGTGGTTCCAGACGGTCCTGGCAGGCCCCTTGCGTGAACGGATCGCCAGCTCCACCTCCGCCTGCGCACGCTACTTCAACCTGGCGTACATTGACGTGTTGATCCGCCGGCATGTCGAGCGCCGCGCCGATCACACCCGGCCCCTGTTCAGCCTGCTCATGTTCGAGTATTGGCACCGCCAGTTCATGGACGCCGCGACCGCCCCCCGCTAGGGAGGCGAGGTTGGGTGAACGACGGCTGGTGTCAAGGGGACGACCGAATGCAAATCAGCATCTTTGGGTTGGGTTACGTGGGCTGTGTGTCGGCAGCTTGCCTGGCGCGAGACGGGCACACGGTCACCGCACTCGACGTGAACCCTGACAAGCTGACAGCGCTGGCTGCCGGTTTGAGTCCGATCCAAGAGCCGGGCCTGGCGCCGTTGATCGCCGCAGGGGTTGCCGGTGGACGCTTACGCGCCACGGCCGACGTAGCGCGTGCAGTCGCCGGCAGCGACCTCTCCCTCGTCTGCGTCGGCACGCCGAGCGCCGCGGGCGGAGCTCCCGACTTGCAGTTCGTCCAACGGGTCTGCGCGCAGATCGGCGCCGCGTTGCCGCACGCCCGCCGGTACCATACGGTCGTGTTGCGCAGTACGATGTTGCCGGGAAGCACGGAGGACGTGATGGTGCCGATCCTCAACCACGCTTCCGGACAAAGAGCCGGGCGAGCTTTCGGTGTCTGCTACAATCCCGAGTTCCTGCGCGAGGGCGTCGCCATCAGCGACTTTTGTGCTCCGCCGCGTGTCGTGATCGGCCAACTCGATGCGCGCAGCGGCGATGCGCTGGAACCGATCTATCGTTCGCTTCACGCGCCGACTGTGCGCACGGCCCTGCGGACTGCAGAAATGGTCAAGTACGCCGACAACGCCTTCCACGCCTTGAAGGTGGCGTTCGCCAATGAGATCGGAACCCTGTGCGCCACGCTCGCCATCGACAGCCACGACGTGATGGACCTCTTTGCCCTGGACACCACACTCAATCTCGGCGCCGCGTACCTGCGACCAGGATTCGCCTTCGGCGGCTCGTGCCTCCCCAAGGATTTGCGCGGCCTCCTCCAACGGGCCCGCGAGTTGAAGGTCCCGGGCCCGTTGCTGGAAGCGGTGCTCGCCAGCAATGAGCAGCACAAGCGCCGCGCCGTCGAGTTGATCCGCCGCACCGGTCGCAAGAAGATCGGCGTCCTTGGCCTAAGCTACAAGGATGGCACGGACGATCTGCGCGAAAGCCCGGCCGTCGAGTTGGTCGAGCAGTTGCTGCGCGACGGATATGACATCACCGTGTATGACCGCAATGTGTCGCCGTCGGCGCTGGTGGGCGCGAATCGATCGTACGTCGAACGCGAGCTGCCACACTTGTCGGCGCTGCTGCGCG
>CAZTDK010001196.1:0-1678 GCA_964611965.1 uncultured Binatia bacterium (SeqCode)
GGGCGATAACGACCTCGTCACACCCGTCGCTCTCGACGAGCCGGACTTCAACCGACTCGTTCACCGCCGTGGGCAGGTTCTTGCCGACGTAGTCGGCGCGAATCGGAAGCTCGCGATGGCCGCGATCCACGAGCACGAAGAGCTGGACGTCACGCGGACGCCCGAAGTCCATCAGCGCGTCGAGCGCAGCGCGAATGGTCCGTCCGGTAAACAGCACGTCGTCGACCAGCACGATGCGCTTGTCATCCATGCCAAAATCGATGTCGGTTCCCTTGATGGCCGGCTGCTGCCGGCTGCGACTGAGATCATCGCGATAGAGGGTGATGTCGATGATGCCCGTGGGAACCTCGACGCCTTCGATCGCGTGGATCTTGTTGCACAGGCGCTGCGCGATGTAGACGCCGCGCGAGCGGATGCCGACGAGCGCAACATTGGTCGTGCCCTTATTGCGCTCCAGGATCTCGTGCGTTACGCGCATCAGCGCACGCTCGATTGCCTGGGCGTCCATGACCACCCGTTCGTTGGTCGCCATACGAAAAAAAAGCCCCCTCGCGACCGAGGAGGCCTACCAGCTCCGCTTGTGATTTGAGAACTTCATTCGCCACCCTTCCTGGCCTCGCCGGACCAGCTTAAAGGTCTGCTACCCGTTGATTTACTGAAGGCACCTTTTACCGTCAGCACGCCGCGAAGTCAACGTGGCCGCGTGATCGAGCTGCCAGCGGCACTGATTCGACATAGCGTTGGCCAAAGCATCAGTGTCTGGTGTGTGGTTCCCGCATAGTGAATTTCGCGAAGCGCTCGTCTCGTTGGCACGCATCTTGGTTTCAGAGATCTTTGTGTGGCGGACAAGCGAGATCACCGGCGAGACTACGCTGGGCGGCGGAGGATGTGCGGCAGAAACCGGGCGGGGTAATTCGATACCCCGAAAATCATACTCGTTGGGCAATTGAATGAATCGCAACCTCCGTCGTCACTAGGGTCAGGTAGCGAACGCGGATCCCCCCTCCGCAGCTGCTAGCGTCGGGCGGGCAGATTTTGCCCGCCCGCGCTCCCTCCCTTGAAATGCTCAGGCCAATCCTGTCTCCGCTCTTACGGATGCCGTCAGTCCGGTGACGTTCCGGCAATTCGCAATCAACGAGCGAAGAACGAGGACCCGAGGCCTGAGCTAACGGACCGGCTCGCTTCCCAGGTAATCGTACGTGAACTGCCGCACGACGATCATGCCGCTCTGACGATCGAGGGTGGGTGAGTAGACAACGATACGGAAATCGGCGAGCTCCGGCATCTCCTGCCTGAACCACCCCGCCAGCTGGGTCGGACGAATCAGCTGACCAAGCCAGCGCTGGCGCTCGAGGAACTGGCTCGCGAGCGCCTGCCATGCCGGCGGGGCGGAGCGCACCTCCTCGAATTGTCCGCCGGGACGGCGGCCGAAGACTGCAATCCCGGAGAAACTGGGGCGCGGCGTGGCGTACATTCCCCATCCCGCCAGCTTCCAGGCGCTCAAGTTGAAATGGATGACCAGATAGATGTGCAGCAGCGGCCACAGGGTGAACAGCGCCAGCCCTGTCATGGCGAAAAAATGCACGCGCCGGGCCGGCTCGAACCCGCCCATCAGCGCCGTCAGCTCCTGCAACTGCACCGGCTTCCAGATCGCGAGGCCGGAGGCGACCGCGAGCGC
>CAZTDK010001197.1:0-1674 GCA_964611965.1 uncultured Binatia bacterium (SeqCode)
GTAACAAGGTAGCCGTAGGGGAACCTGCGGCTGGATCACCTCCTTTCTAAGGATTCATTCCAGCCAAGTGCTGGGACATTCCTGGTCAATACCATGCCGATATCCTACGGTGTGGGTTCAAATTTACCTCGTGCAGTTTGAGGTAATTCAAATCGTCGTATGTCTTTGACTCGTTTTGGCGCTACCGTCTAGTTTTGAGGGACCGGCGTGTCGCGCGGGCCTATAGCTCAGTTGGCTAGAGCGCACCCCTGATAAGGGTGAGGTCGGTAGTTCGACTCTACCTAGGCCCACCGCATCAGTGGTGGGTAAGCGGTCGCGCCGGAGGATGCTGGGGGGCTGTAGCTCAGTTGGGAGAGCGCCGCCCTTGCAAGGCGGAGGTCGTCGGTTCGATCCCGATCAGCTCCACTGTTTGTTGGCTGCACGATGGGCAGGTTCGGTGCCTGTTCATCGTGGAGTCCGCTAGCAAGTGGGCATCCTGAGGTGGTTCTTTGACAATTGCATACGGGTAACCGGCTTTTTGAAAGCGCATTTGGTAGCGATAATGAAAGTGGTCAAGCTACAAAGGGCGTACGGTGGATGCCTTGGCGCAAGCAGGCGATGAAGGACGTGGCTAGCTGCGAAAAGCTCCGGGGAGCCGCTAAGCAGGCTTTGATCCGGAGATTTCCGAATGGGGCAACCCGGTGCCACTAATCTGGCATCATCCCACACTGAATTCATAGGTGTGCGGAGGCAAACGGGGGGAAGTGAAACATCTCAGTACCCCCAGGAAGAGAAATCAAGAGAGATTCCCCTAGTAGTGGCGAGCGAACGGGGAAGAGCCCAAACTATCAGTAGAAATATTGGTGGGGTTGTGGGGCTGCTTCAGGGTTTACCCGGGAAGTTACAAAATTGTCGTGTAACAGAAGGTTCCTGGAACGGACAACCAAAGAGGGTGAGAGTCCCGTAAGTGAAACACGGCGATCTTCTTGGAAGCAGTTCCCGAGTACCGCGGGGCACGTGGAACCCCGTGGGAAGCTGGGAAGACCATTTCCCAAGGCTAAATACTTGCTTGCGACCGATAGTGAACTAGTACCGTGAGGGAAAGGTGAAAAGCACCCCAGTGCGGGGAGTGAAATAGTACCTGAAACCGTGCGCCTACAAGCAGTGGAAGGGCGTTTCAAAGCGGTTCGCCGTGATGATGCCTGACCGCGTGCCTTTTGCTTAATGAGTCTGCGAGTTACTCTGTGTAGCAAGGCTAAGCCGATTGAGGTGGAGCCGTAGCGAAAGCGAGTCTGAATAGGGCGGTTGAGTTGCGCGGAGTAGACCCGAAGCGGGATGATCTACCCATGGCCAGGGTAAAGTCTCGGTAACACGAGATGGAGGCCCGAACTGGTGAAGGTTGAAAACTTCTCGGATGAGCTGTGGGTAGGGGTGAAAGGCTAATCAAATTCCGTGATAGCTGGTTCTCCCCGAAATATATTTAGGTATAGCCTTGGAAGCTCACTGTCGGAGGTAGAGCACTGGATGGGCTAGGGCCCTTACCGGGGTACCAAACCTAACCAAACTCCGAATGCCGGCACGTGGATTCCAGGAGTCAGACTGTGGGTGATAAGGTCCATGGTCAAAAGGGAAACAGCCCAGACCGCCAGCTAAGGTCCCAAAGTCCGTGCTAAGTGGGAAAGGATGTGGAAGCGC
>CAZTDK010001198.1:0-1659 GCA_964611965.1 uncultured Binatia bacterium (SeqCode)
GGAAGGACGCACTGGAGTCGAGGAACGTGCCGTCGCCTTTACCGTACACGACCGAGACATCGCCCGAATCGTTGTTGGCAACGGCCAAGTCGATCTTGCCGTCACCGTTGAGGTCGCCGGCCGCCAGCGCCACTGGCGTTGAGCCGACCGCATAGTCGGTCTTGGGACTGAACATGACCCCCGCCCCAGCCGGCGCGTTGGTAGTGACAACCGCCGCACAGGCAACCATTCCGACCAGAAAACCGCTTCGCATTGGACTCCTCCGCATCACTGAGTGGCGCGACGCGCCGGGTCGCCTGTTCGCGGTCTCGAGGAGCGCATCTCGACATGCCTCCGTGGTGAATGTTCGCGCGCTCAATCGTTCTCCGGCAGATGTGCTCGCTGTAGAAAGTCGAGCCATATTGTCCACGGCGCCTGATATTGTCAAGGCAATTAACGGCGCTGTAGCGCGCCTCGACCCTGCATCGCATGCGTGGGAACGGCGGCAGGCGGAGCTGTCGTCCAACCACTCTTCCCCAACTCTCCGAGCGGCGCGCCGGCCCCCATCTTCCCCCGCCGCAAGCGACTTGTTATGGATCATCATCTATGGAGGCACCCCCGAAACCGGCGGTGAAGAAGACCGCTGACATTCAGGTCCTGCGCTGTCTCAATCCCGACTGCCGCGGCCTGCTGGCGTACGAAGCGGACAGCGAGAACGTGCTGTACGTCGATCTTGCGTGGACCGCGAGAGATGACGGGAGCGTGCGTTACTTTCCCTGCCCGCGATGCCACGGCAAGAATGTCGTCGAGGCGCTGCGCACCGACAAAGGGCAGGTGAAGCACCGGGTGACACGCTGGGAACCCGGCGGCGCGACATCTGCATCGTGAACTGATGCACACGGCAGCGGATCGATTTGCGCAGACACGGCTCGATCTCATGCCGCGCGCCGTGCGCGACAAGCTCGACCGCGCCGGTATCAAGTTGCACTTGAAGGAATGGCTGCTGCTGCCCTTGGCCGAACGGCAGCGCTTGCGTGACCTGCCATGCGTGGAGGCGGATGAAGTCGCACGCTACGCCGCCGCGGTCGATCAGCTCGTCGTCGGGCTCACCGGGCGGCCACCGGAGCGCATCCCGGCACGCTCATGACGCGGCCGCCCCGGAAACCCACACCAGCGCCACGTCCTGCGCAGATGTTTTCGTGAGGATTGCGCATGCTCACCAAGGCGGATGATTATCCGATTCATCAAACAAGCGAGCCCATTGCATCCGTCGGCACGAGTGACCGCAATTTCTACGACCGCTACTTCTTCAATGGCTATGCCCCCGACGGCTCCGTGTACTTCGCAGCGGCGCTTGGCAGTTACCCGAATCGGCAGGTCATGGACGCCGCGTTCAACGTCGTGCATCGCGACCGGCAATATGTCTTGCGCGCGTCGCGGCTCGCCGGCCTTGAACGGATGGAGACGTATGTCGGCCCGATACACGTCGAGGTAGTCGAGCCCCTGCGTCGCTTGCGCCTGCGCGTCGAGCCCAACGCCTGGGGCATCGCCGGCGACCTCCTGTTCACACGCCGGGCTCCGGTCCTCGAAGAGCCGCACTTCCTGCGCCGCAACGGCGGGCGCATTTTCATGGACTACACCCGCCTCACGCAGCACGGCGACTGGAGCGGCACCTTGAGC
>CAZTDK010001199.1:0-1650 GCA_964611965.1 uncultured Binatia bacterium (SeqCode)
GTATTTCGCGGCACCTGAACCTAGCGATGGGCAGGGTGGCGGGAAGAAAACGTGGTGGGGGATGGGAACGGCGCGGACCAGTTAACTACCACCTGGGAAGGGGTGACCGAAGCCGAGGCGAGGAAAATCCTCGGTGTGGGCGCCGATGCGACGAAAGAGGAAATGCAGGAAGCTTACCGCAAGCTGATGGGCAGCAACTGAAGCGGCGGAGGGGATGTTGCCGGGGAAATAGGCCGGATAGGCGGGGATAATTGTGGGGCTCTTGTCTCTGAAATTAAATGGAATTCAACCGATAATTCCTGGCTTGGTTGAGATGATTGTTCCCATATTTCCGGCGAATCGTGGTATAATCGGCACCAGAGAAAAGCCCAAGCGCGCGACGTTAACCGTTCCTCAACTGTTCGCGTTGTATTCTGAGATTAGGGAAAGTTCCCATTATCGTGCTTGGCCATGCGCGGATATCCGCGCGGCTTGGCAAGGGGGGTACTTCGTCCCCCGTTGCATCCCCCAGGAGCAGGGGTTTCACCCCCTGCACACCTGACGGGAGCTTCGCCCCTGGGACCCTGCGCAGCAGGAAATACAGCTGCGCAGATGGGCTTTGCCCCGTGCGGGGCGCCTGCGCGCTCCGCATCCCCACCAAGGGGCTGGTTGCCCCTTGGGACCCCCGCGCAGCGGGAGATGAAGCTGCGCCGCCAAGGAACTCCTCCCTTGGCACCCTGCCAGGCGCTGACAGCGGCGCCCGTGCAGCAGGGGCTTCGCCCCTCGGCACTCCACCATGGACCTTGTTCCGTGGACCCCCAGGCCGGGAACGTCCGTACCCGGCAGATACCAAAGGGGGAGCGCATGGGCGCAGCCCGTCTCCGATTGACGGTTCTGGCACGGACGAGACAGGAGAATGAACCATGACCACCCCAACTGAAGACGGTCACAGCGACAAACCAAGGGCAATTATTACAGTTCTCATGGACTGTACAGAAGCGGAGGAGGCCATTATCCGTGCCAGGGCTGCAAAACGGGGGATGACGCCAGAGGACTTTATTCGCACGCGCCTGGGGCTTTTGCCGTTCCGAATGATCCGATAATTTCTGGTAATTTTATGTCGAGCGGCAGTGATAAGCGGCAACGCTCCCACCAATCCCTCATCCGGTGGACCGATGAGGAGTGGGCCAATGTCAGTGGAAAGGCCGACAAGGCCGGCTTGGCCGTTGCGGCCTTCGCGCGCGCGGCCAGCGTCGGCGATCCAGGACCCCGCGCCCAGCGCCGCCCGCCTGCCGATCATAGGGTGCTCCGCCAGATCCTCGGCGAGATAGGGCGCATCGGGAACAATATCAACCAACTCGCCCGTGCCCGGAATTCTGGAGACGAAGTCAACCGGTCTGATATTGCGGAAGGCATTCGCGCCTGCCTCGATATCCGGAACGTGATTTATGAGGCCCTCGGCAAGAACCCAGGGCCGAATACCGGACCTGAGCCATGATTATCAAGGGGGGCAGCCGCGCTGCCCCCGGCCAACTCGCCTGGCACCTGCAGCGGCGTGATACCAACGAGAGAATAGAAGTCCTTGAACTCCAGTCGTTGGCTCCCACCTTAGGGCAGGCCTTCCGCGACTGGCAGATCCTCAGCGAGGGGACCCGCGGCTTCAAGGGCCTG
>CAZTDK010001200.1:0-1645 GCA_964611965.1 uncultured Binatia bacterium (SeqCode)
TTGTCGATGCGCCGGTGGCGCCGGTCTACGTGCGCAGCCGCCATCGTCGCCGCCTCGATGGGGGTGCCGTCATCGCACGCGAGCTGTTCACCGCCTACCAGCCCTATC
This sequence comes from uncultured Binatia bacterium (SeqCode), assembly GCA_964611965.1. Lineage (GTDB taxonomy): Bacteria > Desulfobacterota > Binatia > HRBIN30 > HRBIN30 > CAZTDK01. The sequence continues at coordinate 109 of CAZTDK010001200.1, forward strand.
CGGGGCTCGAAGCGTTCGTCGAGGCTCCGGCCCCTGACGATCGCATTCTCGTTGAGCATTGGACGCATGACGCCGCAGTCCCGCGTGCCACCGTGGTGGCCTTGCACGGCTTCACCATAGGATATCCGCGCATCGATGCGGTGGTGATGTTTGCCGCGGCCTGCTTCCGCGCCGGGTACGATGTGGCGCTGCTCACCCTGCCGTCGCACGGCGCGCGCACGCCACACGGCGCACGCTTTTCCGGCGAGCGGTTTGCCGTGCCGCAAGTGGCGCAGCTCAACGACGCGGTCCGCCAGGCGGTCTACGAGATCCATCTGACGACGGGATGGCTCCGGCAGCAGACGCAGAAGCCGGTGGGGCTCATCGGCCTGAGCCTCGGCGGCTATCTCTCGTCGCTCATGGCGGGACTGACGGCCGACCTCGATTTCGTCATCCCGATGGTGCCGCCGGTGTGCATGGGCGACCTGGCATGGCGTTTCTTTTCCGAGAGCCGGCACTATAAAAGCAACGGCACCGCGGCGTTCTCGCGCGAGGAGCTGCGCGCCGCCTATCGCGTCCATTCACCGCTCACCTACGCGCGACGCATCGACAAGACACGCGCCTTCATCCTCGCCGGGCGCGGTGATCAGATCGTGCCGCCGGAACATCCGCATAGCCTGTGGCGCCACTGGGGCGAGCCCGACATCCACTGGTTCAGCGGCAGCCACCTCGCCCCGTTCCGCCGCGGACAACTGTTGGCGGCAATTCTGGAGCACATCGCGGTGTGTGTCGACGACGGGCGCTGAGAGAACCTTCTCTATTGGTGAACTTCATTCTGCGGCTCCAACCGCCGACATAGAGAGATCTCCCGGCGCCAGCGCGTTGAAGACGGCCTTGGTCCGTGGGTCGACCAGCGTGTCGTGCGTCAGGTGCAGCTTGGGCCGCGCGTACAGCAGACGGACGGCACGGAGGTGCGGCATGCTGAGGTAGCGCTCGCCGTACAAGCGCCGCAGCACGTCGCGCACCGCCGGGGCGTGCCGGCCGCTCATCATCGGGAAAAAATGGTGCTCGACGTGATAGCCGAACTGGAGGTGCAGGGCTTCCACCCAACGCGGCGCGGTGACCGAGAGCGTGTTGGCCAACGGATCGTTGATGTCCGTCAGCGGGTTCAAGAAGTGGTTGGTGGCGATGTACGACATCACCATGAAGTTCGACACCAGCACCGGCAGCACGTAGATGAACAGGAAGTTGTACGGCCCGACCAGCAGCAGCACGGCGATCCAGAAGGCCAGCATCGCGGCCGACTCGGTGTAGACTACGCGTCGTGAGACCCGCGCGTAGTAGTTGTTGCGTTGGCTGTGGAAGGTCAGCACCAGCAGGGAATGCAGCGAGAACCAAATGAACAGGAACACGGCGCTGCGCTTGTAGCGGGAGCCCGGCGCGATGGTTTCCAGTCGGCGGACGACGGCACTCTTCTCCCAGAAACCCAGGCTGCCAAAACCGTCGGGATCCGCGACCGGCTTGCCAGTGTTCCCATGGTGCGCCTGATTGTGCCACG
>CAZTDK010001201.1:0-1645 GCA_964611965.1 uncultured Binatia bacterium (SeqCode)
AATACGGGGCATTATCTTTGCGCGCCACACGCGGAGTTTCCGGAAAAATCCAGCACTGCTCGCAATTTCATAATGCCCCAACAGGATGAATCACTACACTAGGAGCTGCCGAGTCCGACAGAATGCAAACGGCCGGTGAGGGGCGGCGCCGGGATGGCGCGAGCGCGTGGTGGCTGGCCGTGGCGCTGGTGATCGCCACGGCCATTGTCTATGCGCCACTCCGACACGCCGCGTACCTCAACTACGACGATGATCGCTACGTCAGTGACAATTCCCATGTAAACAGCGGCTTCAGCCGCGAGGGCATTGTCTGGGCATGGACCAGCAATCAAGTCGGCAACTGGCATCCGTTCACGATGCTCTCTCACATGCTCGACTGCCAGCTGTTCGGTCTCAACGCCGGCGCGCACCACCTCAGCAGTGCCGTCTTCCATATCCTCAACACCCTCTTGCTCTTTGCATTTCTTGCCGGCGCCACCGGCGCGCGCGGGCGCAGCGCATGCGTGGCAGCGTTGTTTGCGCTCCATCCGCTGCATGTCGAGTCGGTCGCGTGGATTGCCGAGCGCAAGGATGTGTTGAGCACCTTTTTCTGGATGCTCACACTGTTGGCCTACCTCCACTATGTACGCCGGCCGCGCGCTCAGCGGTATGTTTGGGTGGTACTCGCCTGCACCGCCGCGCTGCTCTCCAAGGCAATGGCGGTCACCCTGCCCTTTACGCTCCTGCTCCTCGACCTGTGGCCGCTGCGACGTCTGGCATGGGGCGGACTCGCGGAACGTACGGAGACCAGCCCGCTACGGCCCTCGCTCCCTTGGACATCCCTGGTTGTGGAAAAGCTGCCGCTCCTTGTCCTTGTCGGCATCTGCAGTGCGGTCAACATGCGCTTTCAGGAGCAGGCGGGCGCGATGGTTCCCGCTGCCTGGTCGCCGCTCGCCTACCGGGCTGCGAATGCGGTGCGCTCCTGTGGCGTCTATTTGCTGCAAACGCTCTGGCCGGCCGACCTGACGATTGGCTACCCTTTCGAAGTGCCCCTGCCGGCGTGGGAAGTTCCAGCGGCGGCAGCAGCGATTGCCGCCGTTACCCTCCTCGCACTGTGGGGCGTGCGGCGACGTCCGTATCTCCTGGTCGGGTGGCTCTGGTACCTGGGAACGCTGGTTCCCGTCAGCGGCCTGGTGCGGGTCGGTAATCAATCGCGGGCCGATCGCTTCACCTACGTTCCGCTGATCGGCATCTTCATCATGGTTGTGTGGGGCTTGCCGGATCTGCTGCGGAGTTGGCGTCATGGATGGGTCGCGTGCACGGCAGCGGCCGTAGGGGCGCTGGTGTTCTGCAGCGTGGTGAGCGCACGACAGGTGCTGTTCTGGCACGACAGTCTGACGTTCTGGGAACACGCATTGGCGCTCACCCCGGACAATGAGGTCGCACAGCTCAATCTCGCCGCGGCGTTGACACAAGCCGGCAGGCCGCAGGAGGCGGCGGCGCATTTGGCCGCGGGCAGACGCCTCGACCTGAAAGTCGCACAACAGAACCTCCTGGCCCAACTCCGGGCGCAACCGGAGTCCGCCAATCTCCACCTCGGGCTCGGGCGCGTACTCATCCAACTGGGCGACACCGACGAGGGCATCGCGCACTATCGCGAGGCCAG
>CAZTDK010001202.1:0-1644 GCA_964611965.1 uncultured Binatia bacterium (SeqCode)
GGAAACATACCAGGATCAGAAAGACAAACTCGCTGAAGAGACAGCGTTGGCGCAGATGGAATTGCACGACGCTCGCCTCGATGAGTTGGATGTCGAAGGTGTGCTCGCCTTCGCTGAGCATGTCATGCTCAACGCACCCCGTCTGGGGAGTCCCGCCAGATGGAGGTTTTGATGAAGCAGGCTTCGTGCATAGTCAGGCTCTTTGTGGGAGTGCTCTTGGCTTCATTTTCGCCGAAACAGGCCATCGCCAGTGGCGTGGTAGGGACCGGCACATCGGGCACTTGCAACGAAGCTGCGCTCGATGGCGCGCTTGCCGGTGGCGGCAATGTCACGTTCAACTGCGGGGCGCAGCCCTTCACCATTACTCTGTCCGCTCCGAAGACGATTGGGTTAGATACGGAAATCGACGGTGGGGGCCTGCTGACGCTCAGCGGTGGGCGGAAAGTACGCCTCTTCGAGATCAGCGCGGGAGTCAGCCTGACGCTGCGCAATGCCAGCGTGACGAGGGCCAACGGCCCGCCGCCGTCATGTACGCCCCCGTACATGACCTGCTTCAGCGGCGGAGCCATTTACAACCAGGGCATGCTTGATGTCACGAACTGCGTTTTCTCCGACAACCGCGGCGATCCTGGTGCCGCGATCATTGCCTTCCCGGCTCCCGGTGAGGGCTCTCCATCCACGACCGTCACCAATTGCACGTTTGTCCGGAATGGTTGGACCAGCGCGGTTTTTAGCGCCGGAGGGCTGACCATCACGGACACCACTTTCTCCCACAATCGCTCGCCGAGCGGCGATGGTGTCATCTCCAACGAGGGGGACCTGATCGTGACCAACAGCACCTTTGTTCACAACTCCGCAGCCGGCAGCGGGGGAGCCATCGATAACGAAGGTGTGGCTTCCGTGAGCGACTGCACGTTTACCGACAATCGCGTGACCAACTACGGCGCCGTTGGCGGTGCCATCGCCAACGGTGATGGTGGCAGCCCCGCCACTCTGACCGTGATCGACAGCACCTTCTCCCGCAATCGGTCCGGCAAGGTGGATCTCGTCTCGGATCATTCCCTCGGTGGCGGTGCCATTTGGAGTGGTGGCGGCACCGTGGTCGTAGCGAACAGCACCTTCGACCATAACAGTACGCCGAGCATCGGCGACGGCGGCGCGATCGCCAACACCGCTACGGCCGGTCCCGGAACGTTGACCGTGCTCAACGCGACTTTCTCGCGCAATCGTTCACGAAGAGGCGGGGCAATCTACAGCGTCGGCCCACTGAGCCTTCTGAATACGATCATCGCCAACAACAGTTACGGCGGTACGAACTGCGCGGGCAGCGGCGCCATCACTGACGGTGGTGGCAATCTGCGTTGGCCCGCGACCGACACGTCATGCGTCGGCACGTTCGGCAACCCCATGCTCGCGCCACTCGCGGACAACGGCGGCCCGACACCGACGATGGCCCTCCAGCGGGGCAGCGCCGCCATCAATGCGGGCGATAACGCCATTTGCGCTGCGGCTCTGGTGAACGGTCTCGACCAGCGTGCCTTTGTCCGGCCGGGTATCGGCGTGACGAACTGCTCCATCGGCGCGTACGAATACAACGCGGTGGTCGGCCCATAAGAGAGGGCACCCCTCGAAATCCCCCTCACG
>CAZTDK010001203.1:0-1642 GCA_964611965.1 uncultured Binatia bacterium (SeqCode)
GCGCCGTCTCGAAGGATGCGATCTTGGCACGATGCCGCTTATCTCACTGGCATTGCGGCCACGTGAGTCTTGTTTTCAAGTGAGTGGAGGTCAGCGGTGCGGTTCGTCTTGCTGTGCTCGGTATTCGTGATCGCCACCTGCGGCCTGGTCTACGAGCTGATCTCGGGGACCCTCGCCAGCTATCTACTCGGCGACTCGGTCACGCAGTTCTCGACGATCATCGGCGTCTACCTGTTCGCGATGGGCATCGGTTCGTTCCTGTCACGCTACGTGCGCCGTAACCTCATCCTGATGTTCATCCGCGTCGAGCTGCTCATCGGGCTCGTCGGTGGCTGCTCGGCGTGTCTGCTGTTCCTCTCCTTCGAGCACGTGCAGCACTTCCGCGTCCTGCTCTACGCGCTCATCACCATCGTCGGCACGCTGGTCGGGCTCGAGATTCCACTATTGATGCGCATTCTCAAGAACCACTTCGACTTTCGTGATCTCGTGGCTCAGGTTTTCACGTTCGACTATGTCGGCGGTCTGGTGGCGTCGATTGCGTTCCCACTGTTCCTCGTCCCGCACCTCGGCTTGATCCGCTCGAGCTTCTTCTTCGGCATGCTCAATGTGCTGGTGGCCCTCTGGGCGCTCTTTGTCTTTCAAGAGGAGGTGCCGTGGGTGCGCTTACTGCGCACGGTGGCAATTCTCGTGCTGCTGTCCCTGACCTTCGGCTTCATCTATTCCGACACCTTGATGAGCTTCGCCGAGGCCGCCAGCTTTCCCGACGACGTCATCTACGCCAAGTCGTCGCCGTATCAACGCATCGTGCTGACCCATTCGCCGCACGATCTGCGGCTGTACCTGAACGGCAACCTGCAATTCAGCTCACGCGACGAGTACCGCTATCACGAAGCCTTGATTCATCCGGGCCTGCAGGCCGTGACCAACCCGACCGACGTCCTGGTGCTCGGCGGCGGTGACGGGTTGGCGGTGCGCGAAATCTTGAGATACCCGACGGTGCGCGCGGTGACGCTCGTCGATCTCGATGCCGAGATGACGCGCCTGTTTACGACGCATCCGGCACTCGTCGAGATCAACCAGGGCGCCCTGCAATCGCCACGGGTGCGGGTCATCAACGCCGATGCGTTCGTCTGGCTCGAAGCCAATCAGCAGCAGTTCGATTTCGTCGTCCTGGATTTCCCCGATCCGTCGACCTACTCGCTCGGCAAGCTCTACACGACGGCGATGTTCCGCCTGCTGTATCGTGCCGTGAAACCGACCGGGGCCCTGGTGGTGCAGAGCACGTCGCCCTACGTCGCACGCAAATCGTTCTGGTGCGTCGATGCCACACTGCGCGCGGTCGGCTTCCAGACCGTTCCCTATCACGCCTACGTGCCGTCGTTTGGGGAATGGGGATTCATCCTCGCGGCGCAGCACCCGCTGCCGCTGCCGGCGACGTATCCCGCCGCGCAGCGATTTGTGAACGCCGAGACCGTGCGCACCATGCTGACCTTCCCGCCCGACATGCAGCGCGTCGACACGGACGTCAACCGGCTGAACAACCAAGTGTTGGTGCGCTATTTCGAAGAGGAGTGGGCGCACGACTGACGACGGCGACAGCGCGAAATGAAGCGGCAAGCCGAACGTCCGTCGCCGGCCGGTC
>CAZTDK010001204.1:0-1641 GCA_964611965.1 uncultured Binatia bacterium (SeqCode)
ACACGCAGGTGGCTGCTCCCACCGTTACGCCGACGACCGCGCTGGTCACCGTGACGGGATCGTGCGCCGTGCCCGGAACTGGCAGTCACGGGCTCACCGGCTGCGCGGCTGGCACGTCCATCACAGTGTTCCGCTGCGACGACCGGACGCAGTGCCTGCATGAACAGGGACTGTCGGCGATAGCGACCACGACGGTGAGCAGGGCGGGGAGTTGGTCGGTCCAGGTGTCCTCCGCCGATGCCAACGCGTCCCTGATCTTCACGGCCGACATCACCGAGGCCGTAGTGTACCGCGCTCTCCGTTTCGGCGCGCCGGCCGCGTCTCTCCGCCTCGGCGTGCCGCGCGCGCTCACCGTCCCGGAAATCGACATCACGCCGGTGAGCGAAGCGGGAGTCGGGTTGCTCGACAGCTACGGATTCGAAAACTATCCCGACGACGGCGCGCAGCAGGTGCTCGACGCCGTCACCAACGCCACGGCCGATCTCTCCTTCGCGGGGACGACGCCCACCGGAGCGGTGGATCTGGCGACGCAAACGGCAAGCGCGGATCCCAACGTCATGCTGGTGCTGCAGACCGCCATGAACACGCCGACGCTCACGCCGCCGGTCACCGGCGGCGAAGGGACGCCGACCCCGACGCCGATGACCTCTGGCGCGTGCTGCGACTGCGGCGGCGTGTGCTTTCAGGACACCGGGGACGGGTGTGGGAGCTGCACCGCGGTCGTGGACGCTGCCTGCAATGGCGCGACCACGTGTGCGACGTTCACCCCCACGCAAACATCGACGCCCACAGCGACGCCAGCGAATACCCGTACGCCAACTTCGACCCCGACGCCGCCCCCGCCGTGCTGCGACTGCGGCACCGTCTGTTTTCAAGACGCTGGCGACGGGTGCGGGAGCTGCGCCGCAGTGCCCGGCGCGGCGTGCGGTGGGTCGGCATGCGTCCTCTTCACGCCGACGCCGACCCTGACACCGACCGTGACGCCCTCCAGTCCACCGACACAAACGCCGACAGCAGTGCCCACCCCGAGCGCGACGGAGACGTTGACGCCCACCGCCAGCTTCACCGCGACCTCCACGCCGACGCGCACCGCTACACCGACGCTGACGCCCACATCGACCAAGAGCTCCACGCCGAGCATCACGCCCACGGACACTCAAACGCCCACCCACACCCAGACGTCCACTCACACGCAAACGCCGACAATTACGTTGACCAAGACGGCGACACCGACCTGGACGATCACCGTGACGCGGACCATCACGCCGACCTGGACCGTCACGCCCACCTGGACGCGGACCCCTACGTGGACGCCGTCGCAGACGTTCACGCCGACGGTGGTGTGCACTCCGGGCGTGTCCGACGTGTGCACCCAGACACACACGACACTGTTCGCCATCGCGCACGCCTACACCGATCCGCTGAACACCGTGCTCTATCGCGTGACCGTTCCAGCGTGGAGCCCGGGGACGAATTGGGGCGACGGCAACAACGGCTTCTTCTATCAGGTAACGCTAGCCGCAGGTGGGAGCGCCGTGACAACGCACAACTTCGTGCCGTTCAACGGCGTCGGGGTAAGCAGCAGCGGTCAGCCGCAACTGCCAGCGTTCTCGTTCATCGTTGCCGAGGACCTGAGCGGCC
>CAZTDK010001205.1:0-1641 GCA_964611965.1 uncultured Binatia bacterium (SeqCode)
CTCGGCGTCGTTCTCGGGGGCGCGGTGCAGGATTTCTTCATTCTTGTCGGTTCGCTGCGGCGTGACGGCAAGTCGCTGGGGATGATGGCGCGGGAGGAAATCGGTGCGCTTGGCGGTTTCGCGGCGCTCAGCGGGGTGCTGTTGATCATGATTATTTTGATGGCGGTTCTGGGCCTCGTCATCGTCAACGCGCTGAAGGGCAGCCCGTGGGGAACATTCACCGTTGGGGCCACGATTCCCATTGCCTTGCTGATGGGATGGTCTATGCGCTTCGTTCGGCCCGGCCGCGTTGTCGAGGCGACCGTCTGGGGCCTGGCCTTGGTGCTCGCGGCCGTCGTCGGCGGCCGCTGGGTAGGGGAGAGCGCCGCGCTCGCCCCTTTGTTCACCTTGTCGGCGAAAACCTTGGCTCTGATGATTATCGCGTATGGCTTCGCTGCATCGGTGCTGCCGGTGTGGCTGCTGCTGGCGCCGCGCAACTATCTCAGTGCCTTCATCAAGATCGGCACCATCGCGGCACTCGCCGTCGGGATTCTCGTGTTCCGGCCGCAGCTCGCGCTGCCGCCGCTAACGCGTTTCGTGGACGGCACGGGGCCGATCTTTGCCGGCAAAATTTTTCCTTTCGCCTTCATCACCATCGCCTGCGGCGCGATTTCCGGCTTTCACGCGCTCGTGGCGTCCGGCACGACGCCCAAGCTGCTGCGCCGCGAGTCCGATGCGCGCATGATCGGTTACGGTGCGATGCTGATGGAATCCTTTGTCGCTGTCATGGCGATGGTGGCTGCGGCGGTCTTGCAGCCAGGCGTGTACTTCGCGATCAACAGCCCGGCCGGCGTGGTGGGCTCGACGGCGGCGCAAGCGACGCGCACGATAACCGATTGGGGATTCGTAGTGACGCCGGCGGATATCCAGGCCCTCGCTGACGATGTCGGCGAGCAGAGCTTGTTGGCGCGCACCGGCGGCGCGCCGTCCCTCGCCGTCGGCATGGCCCACATCTTCGCAAACAGCCTCGGCGGCAAGACCGTCATGGGGCTCTGGTATCACTTCGCCATCATGTTCGAAGCGCTCTTCATCCTTACGACCATGGATGCCGGCACACGGGTCGGACGTTTCATGCTGCAAGACTTTCTCGGCCATTTCTGGGCTCCGCTCGGCCGCACCAGCTGGGCACCGAGCGTGCTGCTGACGAGTGCCGGCATGGTCGGCGCGTGGGGCTACTTTCTCTATCAAGGGGTGATCGATCCGCTCGGCGGGATCAACAGCTTGTGGCCGCTGTTCGGGATCTCGAACCAGCTGCTCGCGGCGATTGCGCTGTGCGTGGCCACGACGCTGGTGATCAAGGCTGGACGCGCCCGCTACGCCTGGACGACGCTGCTGCCACTGGCGTGGCTGTTGTCGGTGACCTTGACTGCCGGCTACCAGAAAATCTTCAGCCCGGACCGCCCGAAGAGGCAAAACTTAGCAGGCACCTCCAAGTGAGCATTCTTTGGACAAATTTCGCCGTATGTCCTGCGCACAGGGAGGAGAACCAAATCGCACAAAAGATTGCGTGGCATGTTCTTGAAAACACTTCCATCCAGTTGCAGAGGTGTCAGGTTTCATGGGAAGATGGTAACGATCCGCTTTTCACGAAATATGGGATAG
>CAZTDK010001206.1:0-1641 GCA_964611965.1 uncultured Binatia bacterium (SeqCode)
TTCACGCAATGGCGCAATTCGAGCGAGACCATTTTGATGCCATCTGGACGGCGGTACACTAGTCAGGCACGGTCACCCTTTAGGCTTCATTGAGACTATTGGTGTTGTGGTTCCCCCTGGGGTTGCTCCTGTCTCTGAGGTTCCTGCGCTTGCGGTTGCCGTTGTCGATGCTGTTGCTCTTGTCGCGGAGCTTGCGGTTGTTGCTGTGGCGGTCGTGGAGCCTGGGGTTGCCTTTGCTGCTGTTGTCGTTGAACCTCAGGTCGCTGTTGATTGCTCTTGCCGCTGATGTCTGAGTTCCTGTTGCTGTTGTTGCGGTCGAGGTTGGTAGCCCTGGACGCCCCAGGTTCCTTGCCTACCTGTGGTACGTCACCTGTCCGACTGCCGATGTCGCACACAAGAGACCCATGCACCGACGTAGGTATGTACCGTAGTCTCTATTGCAGTGCCGGAGTGGCACTCGCATCGGGCTTCTACCTCCCCTGACAGACACGTCCGTCCCTTCAAGAGTTCTCGTCTCTGGTTCCTGCTGCTTGGCTTGCTAGGGCTGGACCGGTGCCAGGTTGGTTCCCCATGGCACACCCGAGGCAGTGCGCCGCGCCGTGCTCGTTGGTTGAATAACAGGTGGAGTTCAGGACGCAGTGGCAGGCGGAGCAGGGTGCATTCGCTGGCCCCTGGCGGAGGCGCACCATCCAGCGCAGGTCATCCACGCGGAGCCGCACCCGCCTTTCTGCGTGGGTGCGGGCGACGATGTGCTCAAGCAGCATCTGGCGATCGTACGGATCGTGTGCTGGTAGGAACATATTACCTCCGCGAAACGACACATGCGCAATTCCGTTCATGATCGCCACTTCCCTTGCGCGGTTTCGTGAGTTGCTCGATCACGTCGTCGTGCTGAACGAGGATCACCTCGGGCGACTGTTGGGCGAGTTCCTCGAGTGCATTCGCTGGCCCCTGGCGGAGGCGTACCATCCAGCGCAGGTCATCAAAGGTCCGCCGTGCCAAGGGGCCGTGTGCGCGTCGCCATCGGCGACTGCGAGAGTGGCGTCGGTGCCCCGTCTCGGTGGCCTTCATCACCGGTACGAGTGGCGAGAGGCAGGCTGAACACGGCGGATGGGATTTTGGCGAGGCACAAGTCTGAAGTAATTTCTTGACCGGCGCTTAGCTCCTGAAAACTCGTACCTCGAACGCGGCAAGCGACAGCGAAAGCGCTCCCGTCATGGGACTATAGGTGGGAAGTGTGTGGGGATAGCCGACCTCGGTTAGCGTGTTGCTGCTCCAACGCCAACCGGGAATGTCGTAGCTTGGAAACGCTTGCGGGCCCATATTGGCCACCACGATGATCTGTCCGGAAGTCCCCAGCGGCAGGCCTCCGGTACGACAATAGGCGAAGACGTGCGGGCCGCCATTGGCGTCAAACTGCGGATGAAAATAGAAGAACGCCACCTCGTTCCGCTGGAGAGCGGGCTGCGACGTTCGCAGTTGGACCAACTTAGCAACGTTCGCCTTAAGGTCGGCGTTGCCACGGAGCGCCGCGCGATTCCATTGCACCGGGTCCTGTTGCTTTTCATTGACGTTCGTATAGCTCGTGTCGTGTACGTCCCCGAACTCCTCACCCGCCAGCCACATCGGCATGCGCGCATC
>CAZTDK010001207.1:0-1639 GCA_964611965.1 uncultured Binatia bacterium (SeqCode)
CGTGCCGAATCGCTTGTGGTGACGCTGCACGGACGGCACGAGCTGGTCGCTATCGATCGGGTTGCCGTCGAGTACCTGGTAGTCCGTGATGAGACCCATGCGGCTTTCGACGAGCAGCACCTTGTGGCCGAACTCGACCGGCTTGTAGACCTTGCCCCGCTTGATCATGTCGGTGTGAGGCTCGAAGAGCGAGTAGAGTTTCTCGTCGGCGGGTACGGTCTCACCGCGAAAGACCCGCCGCTCACTCTGGTCGATCACGCGCCGGCCGAGCGCCGCGCCCTGGGTGACCGCGTCGCACAGCGCCTGCAGCTTGAGCGTGTCCAGCAACTCGGTGCACCGCACGGTACGGGCCGTGCACGTCACCGCTTCGGCTTTCTCGATCACTTCCGTGGTCACGGTGATCAGATCGCGATACTGGCGCCGCAAGCTCCGCGCGCGTTGCGCACGCCCCCGCATCCGACCAATCTCCTGCATGCGGCGCTTGGCGCGTCGCGTCCGGCGGGGGAATCCCGCGCAGGCCGCCGGCGCGAGATCGCCGATATGCTCCACCAGACGGCTCAGCACCCGCACCGTATCCCACAACAGCCCGCTGTCGCGGGGATAGCGAATGTCGGTCTCAACCACGGTGGTGTCCAACCGCAGCTTCTCGACATCCTCCAGGCCCATCTGCACCGCCGCGGCCACAATGGCGTCATTGATCTGGCGCAGTGTGGCGGCCTGCAGGCGCACGAAGGCGCGGTGAAAGGCGTGGTGGCGCGGCACCGGTGCGCTATCAAAGCGCGTGAACTGGCGCAGCGTGAACCCGTCGGCGACGCGTTCGGCCAGCTCGCGGTAATCCCAGTTCTTGGTCCGCATCAACACAAAGGCACGCAACACCTGCTCGGCGGTCAGGCCGCGGCGCCCGCACCGGGCGTGCTTGAGTGAGCGGCTCACATCGCGATGCACCGCCGTCACCAGCTCGCCGTGCCGATCGAGGAAGTCGCTGATCTGTTGCAGCAACGGGTCGAGCCGGACGCGGCGCCCCACTTCCAGGTCGGCAAAGCTGATCTGTGTGCGCGTGATCTCCCGCATCCCACCACCACCTCCGCCGCTCTCCGGTAGCATATACTCGCTACCGGAGTAAGCCCCGCTCGCAAGATTTCGCTCTGTGGGCTACGACCTCGGGCGCCATGACGGAGCGTGAGATCGACACCCGCATCACCGCCATCAAGCACGAACTCGCTGCCCTCGGTCCCCTGCACCCCGGTTCAATCAGCCGCCAGTACAATGTCTGCGGCAATCCCACCTGCCGCTGCAAGGCCGACCCGGCGCACCGCCACGGTCCGTACTACCAGCTCAGCTACGGCCACCAGCGCAAGAGCTCGTCGACCTTCGTGCGCGAGCCGGACCTCGCCGCCGTCGAGCAGCAACTGCGCAACTACGAACGATTGCGCGCCCTGGTGGACGAGTGGGTCGGGCTCAGTATCGAGCGGGCGCGGCTCGCCCGCGCGCTCCGCAAGCAGCAATCCACAGGCAAACATCAACGCCAGCAGCCGCTTTCCGTGGACAATCGCCGTCGCCCAATGCGAAAACGAGCCGCCTCATGATGGCAGACACCCTTGCGGCACAAGGCCTAAAGGCATTTCGAGACAGAAACTAG
>CAZTDK010001208.1:0-1638 GCA_964611965.1 uncultured Binatia bacterium (SeqCode)
GAATCCACTTGGGATAGACGAGCGTCAACGGTCCGGGGTGCACCGGGAAGGTCAACTGCGCATGGAAGAGCTTCTGCGCTGCCTGCCGCGCATCGACGTCAAGCGTGATCGGGCGCGCAGCGTCGGCGCCGTGCAGGGTGGTCGCACTGGCGATGAGGAAGCTCCACACGAGGAGCAGCAGGCGAGGGCGGCGACGGCGCATGAGCGAGTCTGGCAATAATTCCACATCGACAGCCATAAGAGAGGCACCTGTTTCGGGAGCAACCGACGGCGTGTACGCTGGGCGGTCTTCGGCACGCCAGCGACTTACGCCAGCGTCCGCAGCAGCCGGCGCAACTTCGGCGTCGTGGCCAGCGCCTGCCGCCACGTCTTGAGATCATCGGCATCAATGATCAGTGGCGAGCGTTGAAAGCGGCCGTGGGGATCGTAGTGGCAGAAGCGCAGGGCATACTTGCCCTTGGCGTCACCGTCGGTGAACTTCAGCAGCTGGATCGTCGGGTGGTGATACGGCGTGGCAAACTGCGCCTCTTCCTCGACGATGCCGCTGCCCCAGTGCAACGAAAAGGTCTTTGGATCGGATGCCACCTTTGCTTTCTTCGCCATCACGAGGACCTCCACACGTGTAATGAAACACCAAACACGCCGCGTTGCTCAAGTGAAACTGAGCCGATACGTCGCATCGGCCGGCCGAAAATCCTCGCGATTCAAGACGAAGTGCCGCAGTTGGTCATCGTCGATAGACATGCATGTCCTGGGGCGCATTCCCAATCGTTCGAGAACTCGAACCGATCTAGTGTTCGGCGCGTCGGTGGTGGCGAGAATGCGCACGAGGCCGAGCATCTCGACCCCGTAGCGGACGACGGCGCGCGCGGCTTCCGTTGCCAGGCCCTGGTGCCAACATGCGGGTGCCAGGCCGTATAGCAGCTCCACATCGGCGTCCTCGGTTGGGCGGTAGCCGCAGAAGCCGATCAGCGCGGACACGCTCTTCAGCCGGATTGCCCACTGGACGAGGCCCCGCTCTTCGGAGCATGCAATGCTCTCGTGCACGGCGGCCACTGCGCGTGCGCGTGAGATGATGACGTCATCCCAGAGATAGCGGCGCACGGCGGGGTCGATCCACAGCTCGTGCAACGCGTCGATATCTTCGGGTTGCCATGGCTGCAAGACGAGACGGTTGGTCTCGATCGTGGGGAGCTGCATCGTCGGGTTGATAGCGCATCGGCGGCGGACATCTCCACTCTGGCGATGCTGTAAATGGGTGGCCGAATCGTGATAGGAATACATCGGCGGGCGGAACAGTGGAGTTCGCGACGTTTCGGGAAGGCGACGAATGAACGAGTCGGCATTGCTCGAGATTCCAATGATCACGGCGGTCGATCTGCCGTCGGAAGGGTGGGGCGACTGGGTGCTGACGCAGCTCGGCAGCACGCTCGATGCGACAGTCCTGCAGGGCATGCGATTTGTGATCGACGCGATGCTGATGCCACGTCCCGACCACCTGCCCGAGATGCACGCCTCGGCGCGGCCGTTTCTCAGCGGCGAGCTGTGGGAAGAACCGCGCCGCTTCTTTGCGTTTGTCGATGCGCCGGGTGCGCCGGTCTACGTGCGCAGCCGGCATCGTCGCCGCCGCGATGGGGG
>CAZTDK010001209.1:0-1635 GCA_964611965.1 uncultured Binatia bacterium (SeqCode)
TTTCAGAACGATGCGCTTCTTTCAACTCTCCCTAACTGGGGTTTCCGGGCTGAGCATCGGCGCCGCCGCGCGCCGGCCTCACAGTCCGTCGTCCATCGTCGCCCCGTCACTGCCCCTGCCCGTGCAGGTACGTGTCGACGCCCTCGCCCAGGCTTTGCCGGCTCTGAATGCGGGCGATCAGGTCACCTTCGAACAGTAACGCCTGCCGTCGCAAACCGCTGAGCAGCCCGGCCATCGGCGCCCGCACCTCGTGGCGCTGCTCGCCGTCGAAACCGTCGTACACCTTGCCAATCACGTCACCGGCTTGCAGCCAGCGGCCGACCGCCAGTCGCGACACGAAAAATCCGGCGTGCTCGGAAATCAGCGGCACGGTCTGGCCAATGCGGAAGTGGTGGACGTCTTCGTCCTCGGCGGACAGCTGGCGGCCGCGCAGGATCCCGGTGCGATACAGGAACGCCACGAGGGCGCGGAACAGGCGCTCGCAGTGTGTCGCGTCGAGCACCGTTGCCTGACCGCCTTGCATGACAAAGTTCTCGCCGCCACAGGTGCGCCACGCGTGACCGAGGGTGGTGGTGAACGCCTTGTTCATGCGCAGCTCGATGACCGCCGCCAGGCCGAACAGATGCGCCGTCGTGCGCTCCAGATCCGTTGGCTCGTAGAGGCGGACTTGTGGGCACTCCTCGAAGTGGGAGTTGGAGCTGTGGATGTCCACGCGGTAGTACGCCGGCCGGGTGAGACTCAGCACCGCGTGCGCGATGCGCTGCGTGGTTTCACCGGCGTCGTAGCCCGGGAACATCCGATTGATGTCGGTACTGTCGAACGGCCAGCGGCGGCTGCCGATATTCACGCCCAGAATGTTGACGGCCGGGACGATGATCACGCGCTCGGTCAACGTCTGTCCGGTGTGGCGGCCTTCGCTCACGGCGTGGAGGAAGTTGGCGAGGCGCGAGAGGACGAAGATGCCGTTGAGCTCGTCCCCGTGGATGCCCGCAACCAACGCCAGCTTCGGGTTCAAATCGCGGTCGCCAATGTCGTGATACGGAATCTCGAAGTCTTCGCGCAATGGCGCCGTCATGCGCAGCAAGGCTGGAGTCGTCATGACGGCACCGCCGCGGAGGCTGGTGTGTCGACCGCCATGATGCGCGCCATGAGCGAGCCTTCGTAGACCACGGGATACTCGCGCAGGGTAAACAGGATCCCGTCAACCGGAGAGCACACCGTGGACTGCTCGCCACCCTCGTGTGGCGACACGATGACCCCGAGCCGCTCCCCTTGCTTCACCGAGGTCCAATGCTCGACCTCCGGGACGAACAACCCCGACGTCTCGGCGTTGAGGTAGTGCACGTTGCTGTCGTCCGCGACCAGCGGCTGGTGCGTGAGCGCGGGCAGCTCCAAATCGGGCGCGAGCACACCCAGGGCCTGCCAGGCGTGCAGGATGCCGATCAGCAGCTGCTCGGTAAATGCCGGCGTGATGCGCATCCCGACGCCCATCTCCACCACCAGGCACGGAACGCCGGTGCTGTTGAGGCTGTGGGCGATGGTGGCCTCGAGCACGGTGAGCGCGCCGTGCAGCCAGATGACGTCCATGTTCATCTTCTGCGCCAGCGGCACCAGTGTCGTCTTGAACTCTTGATT
>CAZTDK010001210.1:0-1616 GCA_964611965.1 uncultured Binatia bacterium (SeqCode)
GTGCGCTCGTTCGCCGCGCGCCGGTGCGGGCATTGTTCCATCACTGGACAGAGCGGCACGGCGCCGAGAAGGTCTTCTGGAGAAAAGCCGCGGGGCTGTTGCGTTTCGCCGAGGAGGGCGGACTCTAAGCGGCCATGGGTAAGCTCGCATACCTCTTCCCCGCCTTTCCGGTGTTTCATCAGACGTTTGTCCTTTGGGAGGTACTGGGGCTGAAGCGCAACGGCGTGTTACCAACAATCTATTCGCTCCGCCAAGGTACGGCGGAGCAGCAACCTGAGGGACGCGACGTAGCGAGCGAAGTGATTTATCTGCCGCGCGTGCTTTCCGGGCCGGTCGTCCGTGCAAATTGGCGCCTGCTGCGAGCCGATGGGCGTCGCTATTTGGGATTGTATGCGACGGTCCTGGCGGCGTGGTGGGCGGACGGCGACGTGGTCCAGGAGCGGCCGGCAACTCAGGCCAGAGTGACGTTTGCCAATCGCTTCCGCGGCTGGTTCAACCGCAGCCCGCTCTTGTATCTCCTGAAGTCACTCCTGTTGGTCCCCGTCGGGGCGTACCTTGCCGAGGAGCTTGAGGCGCAGGGCATCACGCATCTGCATGCCCATTGGGCGACCTATCCGGCTACCGTTGCGTATGTGGCCCATTTGGTGTCAGGCATTTCTTTCAGTATCAGCGCACATGCCTATGACATCTACATGGTGCAACGCATGCTCTCGGCCAAGGTGCGGGCGGCCCGCTTTGTGGTCACTTGCGCCAAGACAAACGCCGCCTTCCTTGAGCGCGTGGTCGGCCCTGATCTCGGGAAGAAGATCATTGTCAGTTATCATGGTGTCGACGTCGGGCGATTCACGCCCGCTGCCGCCGAGATCCGTCCCCAAGGGCAATTGCGGCTGGTGTCATGTGGCCAGCTGCAACGCTACAAGGGCATGCACTTGCTCATCGACGCCTGTGCCGAGTTGGTGCGCCAAGGGCTGACGATCGAGTGCGCCATCGTAGGTGAGGGGCTGGAGCGGGCAAGCTTGCAGCGTCAGATTGAAGGCTACGGGCTCGAGAAGCAGGTCCGCTTACTGGGCGCGCGACCGCACGCCGAGGTAGCCGAGTTGGTGGGCGCCGCCGATGTCTTCGTGCTGGCCAGCGAGCTGGCGGGGCGCTCACGCCGGCGTGATGTCATCGCCAACGTCATCGTCGAAGCGATGGCGGCTGGGCTTCCGGTGGTCGCATCAGCCATACCAGGCGTCGAGGAACTCATCGACGAGGGCGTCACTGGATATCTCGTCCCTCCCAATGAGGTGGCGGGTTTCGCCGCGGCGGTGCGGCGACTGGCCGACCATCCCGAGGAGCGACGGCGGTTCGGTATCGCGGCACGCCGCCGGATTCTCCAGGATTTCGACAGTCAAAAGAACATCCGAGCTCTCGTGGAGTTGCTCGGCGGAGGTTCGGTCGAACTATCGCCGCCACGCGCCGCCGCGGTGGGGAGCAACTGCTAGTGGTGGTCTGGAATGTCACGCGCAGTGGTAGGGCCCTGCGGCACGTTGTTCCCTTCTGTTGCGGGTGCATGTGCGCAGGGGACTCAGTGGGAGTGGACACGTGAAGAGTAATGTACAGGTGAAGACGCCCCC
>CAZTDK010001211.1:0-1614 GCA_964611965.1 uncultured Binatia bacterium (SeqCode)
ACGTCGTCGCCGTCCCCGGCAGAATCGCGTAGCACAGCAGCCCCGTTGACCGCCGCCGGAGAGCGCGGTAGCTGAATCCGATGGCAGGGGAACTCAAGAACAAGGTGGCAGTCATCGGCGTCGGCTGCACGGCCTTCGGCGAGCTGTACGAGCAGAGCGCCGAGGACTTGATCACGGCGGCAGTCAACGAGGCACTCGGTGACGCCCGCCTGGAGCCGCAGCGGATCGAGGCGGCGTGGGTGGGGACGGTGATGTCGCAGCTCGGTGGCGACGCGCTCGGCGATGCCTTGCAGCTGCACGGCAGGCCGATCACCCGGGTGCAGAACTACTGCGCATCCGGTATGGACGCCTTCCGCAACGCCTGCCTGGCGATCGCCGCCGGCGCCTGCGAAATCGCCTTGGCCGTCGGCTTCGAGAAGATGCGCGACGGCGGCTTGAACCGGCCGGGGCGCGTGCACCCGGTGGTCGACTACGGCGAGCGCGCGCCGCACATTTTTGCACTGGCAGCGAACCGCTACTTCAAGAAGCACGGGGCCTCGAAGGCCACGCTGGCCAAGGTCGCGGTGAAAAACCATCACCACGGAACGCTCAGCCCCAAGGCTCACCTGCGCATGGAAGTCACCGAAGAGACCGTCCTGAAGGCGCCGCTCATCTACAGCCCGTTGGGTCTGTTCGATTGCTGTCCAACCACCGATGGAGCTGCGGCCGTCCTCCTGTGCCGCGCCGACCTCGCGAGCCAACTGTGCGACCATCCGATCTACGTCAAGGCGGTGGAGCTCGCCGTGGTGTCCGGGCAGCCTTACTACAAGCCCAGCTTCGACTACCTGAGCTTCGCGGCCACACGCACCGCGGCCGCACGCGCCTATGCCAACGCCGGGGTGACGGCGCGCGACATCGATTTCGCCGAAGTGCACGATTGCTTCACGATTACGGAGATCATCAACTACGAAGATCTCGATTTCTGCGCCCCGGGAGAAGGTGGGCGCTTCGTTGAGGAGGGCCACGCCGCACTCGGCGGTGCGCTGCCGGTGAATCCGAGCGGTGGCCTGAAATCTTTCGGTCACCCGATTGGCGCCACCGGCGTCCGCATGATCTACGAGCTCACGCAGCAGCTGCGCCACCAAGCCGGTGCGCGGCAGGTGAAGGATGCCGAGATCGGCCTGGCGCACAACCTCGGCGGCCCGGCAGCCGTATCGTGCGTGAGTATCCTGGGGAATAGTCTATAGTTGATGGTCAGCGATCACCGAAACCTCACCCACTCGCCACCGATCAGGCGCTCGTGCGGCAGATAGCGGGCCTTGTAAGCCATCGACCGGCAGTCGGCGACGTAGAGGCCGAGGTAGAGGTAACGCAGCCCCCAGGCACGACACAGCGCAAGTTGTTTGAGAATCGAGTACACGCCAGGGCTGAAGTGCGCGTACGACGGATCGTAGAAGCAGTAGACGGCGGACAAAGCGTCGGCGGCGCGGTCGGCAAGGGCCGCACCAATGAGCGTCCCCTGGTGGCGGTAGGTCAACTCGATCGTGTCGGCGCACGTATCGACAAGAAATTGCTCGTAGCCGTCGGTGTCGATGAGCCCATCCCGGGTGAGCAAGCCGCGTTCGATCTTGTGGC
>CAZTDK010001212.1:0-1613 GCA_964611965.1 uncultured Binatia bacterium (SeqCode)
GCCGCCTGAGGGGTTCACCACCACCTTGCCGCCGTAGGTATTGGCGCCCGAGTCGATGAACTCGCCGGCCTTGCCTTCCGGACAGAGGCCAAGAGCTTCATAGGTAACCAACTCGTTGCAGCTGAAGCAGTCGTGCAACTCGACGACGTCGACATTCTCGGGCCCGAGGCCGCTTTGCTTGTAGACCTGCCGGGCCGCCTTTTGCGCCATGTCGTAGCCGATCAGCTTGATGCAGCTCTTCTCGTCGAAGGTGCTCGGCAGATCGGTGGCCATTGCCATGCTGAGGATCTCCACCGCCTGGTCCTGCAGCTTGTGACGCTTCACGAAATCCTCGGAAGCGAGAATCGCCGCGCCGGACCCGTCGGAGGTGGGGCAGCACTGCAGCTTGGTCAGCGGATCATAGACCATGGGCGCGTTCTTGATGTCGTCGAGTGAGTACTCGGTCTGGAACTGCGAGTAGGGGTTGTTCACGGAATGCTTGTGGTTCTTCCAGCCGATCTTGGCGAAATGCTCGGGCTTGGTGCCGTAGCGGTCCATGTGCTCACGGCCGGCGTTGCCGAAAAACTGCGACGCGGGTGGTGCGGCAGCGAAGCCGCGCAGCGACACCATCAGCTCGAACTGCTTGTCCATCGGATTGGTGCGGTCGTTGAACTTCACGCCCAGCGAGCCCTTCTCCATCTTCTCGAAACCGAGCGCCATGGCGCAGTCGGCGAGACCGGATTCAACGAACTGCTTCACCATGAAGAGCGCGGTGGAGCCGGTGGCGCAGTTGTTGTTGACGTTGTAGATCGGCACGCCGGTCAGGCCCAGCTGGTACACGGCGCGCTGCCCGCACGTCGAGTCGCCATAGCAATAGCCGACGGCGACCTGCTCGATCTCGCTGTACGGAATACCCGCATCAGCCAGGGCCTTCTCGCCCGCTTCCTTGGCCATGTCCGGGTAGTCCCAGTTGCGCGAGCCGGGCTTCTCGAACTTGGTCATGCCGACGCCAATGACGAAGACTTTTCTGCTCATTGATATTCTCCTTTGGGAATGGCGTTGAGAGTAAGACTCGCGCACCATGCCCGATGGCGCACGTTGCTGCAAGCGGACTATCGCCGGATCATGCCTTGTCCGGCTTCGCAAAAGCGCGAATATCGCCCGCGTCCTTTGCGCGATTGGAGATCGGTTGAGCCCATGATCTATGTCAGCAGACGGCCATGCATCTGGCGCCATTCTTGATGGTGCTCTGTCGGCCAGCAGCCTGTGGGACCTGGTAGTCCGCGAAATTCGGCGAAGGAGAAGATAGATGAGACGCATCGACTGCGAGCACTGCGCCATCCGCACCACCAAAGACATCATCCGGGATCTCCCGCTTTCCGAGCTGGATACCTTCCGGGCGTGCGGGACATCGGCGATCTACAAGCATCGGCAGATCATCTTCCACGAGGGCAACCCGGCCAACGGCCTCTATATCCTCTGTCACGGTGCCGTGAAGCTCTACCAGTCGGATCGCTTCGGGCACGACCATATTCTGGACATCGCGGTGCCGGGCGACGTGCTGGGCGAGCTGCCGCTCGACCCGACCGAATCCTACTCGGTGTCGGCCGAGGCAATCGCCGACTCGCAGCTGT
>CAZTDK010001213.1:0-1087 GCA_964611965.1 uncultured Binatia bacterium (SeqCode)
TGTCTCCTCGACCAGGGGCTGAGGGGGCGGACCAGCGGGAAGCCCTGGTCCGGCCGTGGCGATCTTCTCCGGCTCCTGCGCGACGCTCTGTTTGCCCGTCTCGTTCTGGCCTGCGCGCACATCCGCGGCAATCTCTTCCGGCTCCGCTTCCTGCCTGACGCGGTGAACGGACGAAAAAGCAGAGAATACTGGAAGGCGTGGCAAAAGCGCCACTACCGTCAGAACACAGATCACGGCTAACCCGAGAACCGCCCCGATTGCCACCGGGAAAGCCTTTGGCTGCCTGCGTGGGTAACCGAGCTCATCCAGAGCCTCGCCCACGATCCGGCGGGTGACCTTGCGGCTTTCCACGCCAAAGGCGCACAGCAGGGCCCGGTCGCAGGCGATGTTGATGAGACGCGGAATGCCGCCGGCAAAGCGGTGAATGCGCCGGCAGGCGGCCCGGGTAAAACGCACCGCCGACCGGCCGGAGGCGATCCGGATACGGTGCTCGATATACTCGCGGGTTTCCTTAAAGGTAAAGGGCGTAAGGCGCGCGTAAAGAGTGATACGCTGTCTCAGCTGGCGCAGCGCGTGGGAATCGAGGAGTTCCCCCAGCTCGGGCTGGCCCACCAGGACGATCTGAAGAAGCTTGTGGAGCGTGGTCTCCAGATTGGAGAGGAGCCGGAGCTGCTCCAGCACGTCGCGGCCGAGGTTCTGGGCCTCATCGATGATGAGGAGAACCTTCTTGCCCTGCGCATGCTGCGCCATGAGGTATTGGTTTAAGGTGTCGATGAGCGGCTTGATGGCGTCGGCCGTATGCTCGATGCCGAACTCCTCGTTGATCGCTTTCAAGAGCCCGACGGCATCGAGCCGGGGATTGAATATGTAGGCCGCCTCGACCTCATTGCCCAGGTTTTCCAAGAAGCTGCGGCAGAGGGTGGTCTTGCCGGTCCCGACCTCGCCGGTAATGGCCACGAACCCGTCTTCATGCACAACGGCGCACTGCAGATGGGCCAAGGCCTCCTCGTGCCCTTTGCTCAAATAGAGATAGGCCGGGTTGGGCACCAGCTTGAAGGGTCTTTCCTTGAAACCGAAAAAGCGCGTG
>CAZTDK010001213.1:1097-1608 GCA_964611965.1 uncultured Binatia bacterium (SeqCode)
TTCTAAAATGACGGGCCGAACTGGATCTCGTTACGGACAACGCTGTTCCATACCAGATTCCGGCGCGCTCGTTACCTTAGTAAGTCCCCCGTGCTCCAACAACCCGGTTGTTCCACTTGGCCCCCAAGGGGCCAAGCTACGCCACATTTGCCCAGACGCCCATTGTCTCCCTCTGCGATCTCTAACACTCGGCCCGGCCTTGTCGGATGCCAGTGAGCATCCGGGCGGGACGGTCGCGTTCGATGTCCGACTCAACTCGAACGGCACGGACATAACGGCCTCGACCATCGTCCGGATCAGCTGGTGCCCGGATAGCCAATGCCTCCCAACCGAGCGTGTGCGCGGGTACCAAAAGTTGAAGATCATCTGGAAGGCCTCGGCCCACGGGTTGTAGGGTGCAGTGTGCGAACCAACACCCCAACCCGTGGCGAGGAGGTGTACAGATGGACGCAGTCTACAGTGGGATCGATCTGCATTCCACCAACAGCGTGGTGGCAGTGATCGACAGCAC
>CAZTDK010001214.1:0-1604 GCA_964611965.1 uncultured Binatia bacterium (SeqCode)
GAAGACAACAGAGGACAGACAACAGACTCAGCTCAGAGTTTCCGATCTCAGAGATACCCGTAGTCTGTTATCTGTGTCTGTCGTCTCTCATTGCACCCGCTGTAACAGCGCAATGATGTCCGCACTGGTTACAGCATTGTCGGCGTTGACGTCGGCCGCAGCCGGGGCGTCGCCTTCGAAGAGCGCCGCAATCAGTGCGTCGAGGTCCGCCTGGTCGATGACGCCGTCGCCATTGACATCGCCAACCAGGGCGGTCGGCGCGACGGTTGGCGTGCGTGTCGCCGTTGCGGTGGCGGTGGCGCGCGGGGTCGGCGTAATGGTTGCCGTTCGGGTTGCCGTCGGCAACGGGGTGAGCGTGACCGTGGGCGCCGGTGTGAAGGCGGCACCCGCGTAGAAGCGGCTATAACCCAACAGGTTGCTGGCCGCGGCCAACTGCGAGTTGGGTTTGCTGTCCCAGCAGTAGGTCAGCGAGCTGACGATCACCCTGCCGTCACCGTGCCGATACTCGGCGAGAGTTGGCCCCGAACTGTTGGTGAGCAGGATCGTCGCGTCGAAGGGAAGATTGGTAACCGTCCCCAAGTCGGTGGACTGCCAGCCGGCAAAGTCATTCTCGCCTAGCAGCGCGCCGCCGTATCCCGTGCCAGTGAAGTAGGCGTGATCAGGCACCACGATCGATTCGCTGTCGTTCCCCACCCCTTCCAAGAAACCCACGCCGTCCGGCGCAACGCTATCCTGCTCACCGAACGTGCCGGCAATGTTGATCACCGCGACGCCGCCCAGGCTGACGAACTGTTCGATGAGGCCGCCCGCGGCGACCATCGTCCGTAAGTTCGCGTAGTCGTCGAGATCCAGATCCGGGGCAACGTAAATCACCTGATACTTGCTGCGCACGGTCACCGCATCTTCCACGGCCAGGTTGGCGAACGGCAGCAACGCGTTCCCGAACCCGAGGTTGAGTGACAGATCCGAGGCACAACCGAACTGATTGGTGCCTTCCGGAAAGACGAAGTCGAGACGCGGCCGTGGCGTGGCGGTCGCCGTCGGGCGTGTTCCGGTTGTCGTCGGCGTGAGGGTGGCCGTCCGGGTCGCCGTATTGGTCCCCGGCGGCGTGAACGATGGTATGACCGAGGCGGTTACGACCGCCGATGGGGTCGCGCTTGGCAGCGGTGTACCGGAGGGCGTCACCGTCCGCGTCGAGCTCGGCAGCGGCGTGGGGCTGAACGTTGACGTCGGGCTGGGTACCAGCGTGGCCGACGGGCTTGCGGTTGGGGACGCAGTAGGGAACGCGGTCACGGTTGCCGTTGCGGTGAATGTCATCGTCGGCAGACTCGTGGGCGTCGGCGTGGGCGTGAACGTCGGGGTGGGCGTGAGCGTCGGCGTGAACGTCGGTGTGAACGTCGGTGTGGGCGTGAGGGTCGGGGTGGACGTCGGGGTGGGCGTGAACGTCTGGGTTGCCGTCGTCGTCGATGTGGGCGTCACGGTGGGCGTATCCGTCACCGTTGGCGTCACCGTGGAGGTGCTCGTCGGAGTCGGGGGGACCCAGCAGACCTCGACGTACACCAGAGTCGTCAGCACGGGGTGCGTCGCGGACGGTTGCTGCGTCA
>CAZTDK010001215.1:0-1596 GCA_964611965.1 uncultured Binatia bacterium (SeqCode)
GCCGTCGCACTGCGGTCCGGCACCGATGCCGATGGTCGGAATGGCGAGCTGGGCGGTGATCTCTGCGGCAAGATCGAGGGGCATGCCCTCCAGGACCACCGCAAACGCTCCGGCGTCCTCGACGGCGAGGGCGTCCTCGATGACGCGGTCGCGTTGCCCCGGGCGATCGCCGCGTCGCTGGCCTTGCACTTTGTGGCCACCCATCCGGTGCACCGACTGCGGCGTCAGCCCGATGTGTCCCATGACCGGGATATCGACGTTGGCAATGGCGCGAATGGTGGCTGCCATTGCGACGCCACCTTCGAGCTTCACGGCTTCGGCCGCGCCCTCTTTGATGAGGCGGCCGGCACTGGCCACGGCGTCGCTCGGTGACACCTGGTACGACAAGAACGGCAGGTCGCACACCAGCAGGGCACGGCGCCGGGCGCGCGCCACCATGCGACAGTGGTAGATCATCTCGTCCATGGTTACCGGCAAGGTGGTCTCCATGCCTTGCACGACCATGCCGAGCGAGTCACCAACGAGAATCACGTCGACGCCGGCCGCGTCGGCGATGCGGCCGAATGGGAAATCGTATGCGGTCAACGCCACGATGGGGTCGCTGCCGCTCTTGCGCCTCAGAATCTCCGGTACCGTGACCTTTCGGTCCATAAAACCCCTCCTGGGACCGAACCCGGAGGGGCGCATGGCGCGACCTGCGTCTGCTGCTTCGAAATTGGCGGATCCGAGACTCACATGCCGGGTCGGTGTCATGTCGCCGCCCGATGAATCGCGAATCAACAAATCGCGAACCCCGGTTGCCCCGGGGCACTCCGTCTCGGTCCGATCGTCCCGGCCCAATTGCCGGGATTATCTGGATCCAAGCGGTATGTAGTGTTGCACTCCCCGCCCCATTGACCTGATTTCGCGAATCAGATCGGCCAACTCATCCGAGTGCGCCACAAGGTCGACCTCGGAGCTGTTGACCACCAACAAGGGCGTTTCTTCATAATAGAAGAAAAAGTCTCGATACGCCTCCGCTATCCGTTGTACATACTCTGGCGCTATGCGCCGCTCGTAATCACGGTCGCGCTTGCGCAACCGTTCCATGA
The DNA here is from genome assembly GCA_964611965.1 of uncultured Binatia bacterium (SeqCode). Classification (GTDB taxonomy): domain Bacteria; phylum Desulfobacterota; class Binatia; order HRBIN30; family HRBIN30; genus CAZTDK01. Next base: position 1,092 of record CAZTDK010001215.1, read on the forward strand.
GGACATCCCCACGGGCCTGAAGATACACAACTAAATCGGGCTTTGGCAAGCGTGAATCAAGCAGCCCAAACATCTGTCGGTACAGCGCCAACTCGTCGGTGTCGAGATTCGCCTGGGCAAAGATCTGATCCTTGGCAAACAGGTAGTCGGCAACCGTACCCTGGCTAAAAAGATCCTGCTGCGCCAACTGCAGCTGTTGGCGGTAACGGCTGAGGAGGAAAAACAGCTGCGTTTGGAAGGCGTAGGCACGCGGGTCGTCGTAGAACTTCTTCAGGAACGGATTTTCCTCAACCTGTTCAAGGACGACGCGGGCGTTGAACTCCTCGGCGAGCAGACGGGATAGCGTTGTCTTCCCCACCCCGATCGGCCCTTCCACCACGATGTAGCGGGCACTCTTCACAGCAGCTCCCGTTCGGAATGCGCGCTAGCTACCACACGCCATCGCAGCGGGCAAACAACGCACAATGGGGTTAGGGGGCTTGGGGTTAGGGGTTAGGACAAGAAC
>CAZTDK010001216.1:0-1593 GCA_964611965.1 uncultured Binatia bacterium (SeqCode)
CAGCTGTCGTTGCCGGTTTCGATGATGTCGCAGTGGTGCGTGAGGCGATCGAGCAAGGCGGTGGTCATCTTGGCATCACTAAAGACGCTCGGCCATTCGCCGAATGCCAGATTGGTGGTGACCAGGATCGAGGTCCGCTCGTAGAGCTGGCTGACCAGGTGGAAGAGGAGCTGGCCCCCGGCCTGCGCGAAGGGCAAATAGCCCAGTTCGTCGAGGATGATGAAGTCGGTGCGGGTGAGCTGTCCCGCCAGCCGGCCCTGCCGCCCGCTGCGGGTTTCGGTCTCGAGCCGATTGACGAGATCCACCACGTTGTAGAATCGGCCGCGGGCCCCGGCGCGGATACAGCTGCGGGCAATGGCGATCGCCAGATGCGTCTTCCCGGTGCCGGTGCCGCCGACCAGCACCGCGTTGCGCTGGTGTTCGAGGAAGCCCCCGCCGGCGAGATCGTGGACGAGCGTCTGGTTGATCGGCGTGCCCTCGAAGTCAAAGCCCTCGAGGTCCTTGGCCAGCGGCAGCTTGGCGATCGAGAGCTGGTAGCGGATCGAGCGGGCCTGCTTCTCGTTGATTTCCGCCGTCAGGAGGTCGCCGACAATCCGCTGGGGCTCGTGCTGGCGTTTGACCGCCGTGGCCATGATCTCATCATAGGCGGCCTTCATCCCGTAGAGCTTGCGCTCCCCCATGAGGTCGAAGAGTTGGGATCGTTCCATCAGGTGGTCCTCCTGAGACGGTCGTACCGCGCACAATCGCTGCGTGGCGCGTGGCGCAGCGTCAGCGCGGCCGGGGTGAGAATCGTGGTCGGGGGGCCGGGATCGCGTTGCCGCGCCAGGATGTTGAGGATGACATCGGCCGAGTGCACGCCCTGGGCGAGCGCTTCGACGCAGGCGGCGTCGACCGCCGGCAATCCGTCGGTGAGCACCGTGGTGAGGATGTCGACCATCTGCCGATTGCCGTCGGCGGCGCAGGCGAGCTTGCGCCGGACGCGCTCCATCGCGGCCGGCAGCACCCAGTCCTTGAATGGCGCGCCATTGCGTAAGGCGCCCGGCTTGCGTGCCAGCACCGGCACATAGTGCCATGGGTCGTAGATCGTCTGGCCGCGGCCGAACGCACGCGGATGCTCGGCCACGATCTGCCCGTCCTGGCGGATGACGATCCGCTCGGCATAGGCGTGCACCTCGACCGGACGTCCGAACGCGTGGGCCGCCACCGAGTACTTGTTGTTGTCGAAGCGCACCAAGCAGGTCTTGGACACCGAGGCCGGCACCGCGTGGAAGCCGTCGAAGCGGCCGGCATACTGGATCAGCTTCGGCCGCTCGTCTTCAAAGACCTCCCAGATGGTCTGGTCGCTGCGCTCGGGATGGCGATGCGCCTGCGCATAGGCCACGCAGCGGTCGAGCAGCCAGGCGTTGAGCTCGTCGTAACTCTTGCCCCGCAGCCGCGGCGTGAAGAAGCGCTCGCGCACCAGCCCCACCTGGTTCTCCACTTGCCCCTTCTCCCACCCCGAGGCGGGCGTGCAGGCCACCGGGTCGACCAGGTAGTGGCTGCACATCTGCAGGAAGCGTCGATTGTAGACGCGCTCCTTGCCGACGCAGATCG
>CAZTDK010001217.1:0-1593 GCA_964611965.1 uncultured Binatia bacterium (SeqCode)
TCACCACGCGGTGGCCGCGCCGGGCGTAGGCGGCAATGGTGCCGCCCGCGCCTATTTCCGTGTCGTCCGGGTGGGCACCAAACACGATGATCCGCTCGCGCATGACCTCGCTCCTCACTTTGATGCGCCGTCGCCAGCGCCAACTGCACGCGGACGTACGCCATCCCGGTCACGGCTCGGTACGACCTGGATCATACGTTCAGCTGACCGCTACGCGGTGATGGGCTGGCATAGAAAGTCGCATTAACTGGCTGCGCGCTGTGGGCGGGTATCGTGACCCTTGCGGGTGGCGCGCTGCACCTTGATCTTTACCGCTGCTGGCGGGTGTACGCGGGCGCGCCGCTCCAGCTCATCGACCTCCGCAGCCAGATAGCGATGCAGGAGCTCGGGATCCGGTATCGCGGCCGGGTCGGTATCGATGCCGATGCCATAGACGTCGGCGTACGACAGCAACGCCACGGAGAGGGGTGTCCCGACGGCCACCGGGGCAAACGGATAGATCACCTCCACCTTGGCCCCGGCGAGATAGCGTATGGCCGGAGGACCGGGGACGTTGGTGCAGATGAGATTGATCCGTCCGGTGACGGCCTGAGCGAGGAGACGAAACACGACGCTCGGCATGAAGGCCAGCGCACGCATCATCAGCGGATACGCCGCGCCGCGCCGATCGACCTTGGCGGCGTTCGTCTGTCTGCGGATGATATCGAGGCGAATCAACGGATCCGCCGCGCCCACGGGCAGGGCGATGTTGCACATGCCGACACGATTGCCGAGCGCGCCTCGTTCGTGCTCCAGACGCAAGCTGATCGGCACCATGCAATGCAGCTCGTCAACGTGCACGCTGCGATGTTCATGATACCGGCCTACCGCGCCGGAGACCAACGTGAGAACCACATCGTTGAGCGTGACGCCCAGGGCGTCCTTGATCCGGCGCAGGCGCGGCAACGACAACGTCATCCCATCAAGGCGACGGCCGATGCCGGTGGCCGGATCGGCGAGCGGATCGTGGACGGTAGGGGCGTTGAGGTCACGGAGGAAGCCGCGCAATCCACGGATCGCGTGTACCACACTGTCGCTCGCTTGCGCGGGATGAAGCACCGCGTGCATGCCGAAGCCCGCCGCGGCGCTCATTCCCGCGGCGGCGTTCCAGGACAGGTCACGTATCAAGCGTGCGACACGCACCGCCGGTGGTCGCGGCGGATGCATCGGCAGCGCTTTCGGCACGCGCACCGGTTCGGCACGGTGGGCTTGGGTAAGCGCGTCAAACCCGGCCATCGAAGCAACGCCATCCATGACCGTGTGGTGGACCTTGAAGAAACAGGCGGCACGCCCGCCTTGCAACCCTTCGATCAAGTAGGCTTCCCACAGTGGCCGCATATGGTCCAGCGGTGTGGCGAACACGGCGCTGGCGAACTCGAACAACTGTGCGTCGGTACCGGGCTCGGGGAGCACGACGTCGCGGGCGTGATATTCGAGCTCGAAGTGCGGATCATCCTCCCACTCCGGCAAGCCCAGATGCAGTGGCGCTTCAACGACGCGCTGGCGCAGGCGTGGAATGCGGACCATCCAACGCTCCAACAGCTTCTGCAGGCG
>CAZTDK010001218.1:0-1586 GCA_964611965.1 uncultured Binatia bacterium (SeqCode)
GTTTCAGAACGATGCGCTTCTTTCAACTCTCCCTAACTGGGGTTTCCGGGTTCAGTCAGCTTTGACGCACGCGGGACGGGCTCCTGCGGCGAGCAGCCATTGATACACCTGGATGAGATCCTGCACCGCTTGCTCGGGAGCGAATTGCCGTGCCAGGTTGAGGGCGCGGCCACCCATCGTCAGGCGTTGCGCAGCGGACAGCGCCAGCGCTTCATCCAATGCCGACGCCACGGATTCTGCGGTCGGCTTGACCCACCATCCGGCGCCACTGCTAGACAGTGCCTGCCACGGGGTTCCGGTCGTCGTGATCACCGGCACGCCGCACCACATGGCTTCGACAATGGCATTCCCGAAGTTCTCGAAGTCGCTGGGCATCACGAACACTTCCGCGGCCGCCAACGCACCCCACCTGTGAGCGCCATGCAGCTCGCCGGTGAACGACAGACGATCCTTGCAGCCGCGGGTGACGGCCAATGCTTCGATCGCGCGCCGATATCCCCCTTGGTCAGGCCCGGCGAGGACGAGGAGCCATTCGGGGTGCCGCGCTTGCACAACCGACCAGGCTTCGACCAATCGCGCCGGGCCTTTGACGGGATGCAACCGCCCCAGAAAGAGCACAATCCTTCTCGCCTCGGGAATCCGAAAGGCGTGACGAAATTCGCGCGCGAAGGGCTGCGCATCGCCTTGCGGGAGAGCCCCGTCGGCGCAGCTTCCCACGGCGTCGCCCACGCTTCCTGCCGTGCCGTACCATGGGGGAGGAAGAATCGGATTGGCAACGATGGCCACCGGGGCGCGCAAACCAAAGGCGCGGATGTCCACGTACTCCTTCTCTGACTTGGCGTGCAAGCAGTGCGCCTCGCGCAAGGCGCGATTCTGGAACCACAGGCGTGCCGGGATTTTCTTCCAGGCGTGATAGCGCAGCGCATCGGTAGCCAGCATTCCACACGGCGCCAACAGGTGCGGGAGATGCCGTCGACGCGCTAGATCGCCCGCCAGCCGGTTGACGTCGGTCCACAAGCCGTGCGAATGCAGCAACTCCAGCGGCGCCGCCCCGGCCTGCTGCCACAACGCCGGGGCGCGACGCAACCCTGCCCAGGAGGCTGCCGGCGCTTGCACGCAGCGGACGCGCGCGTCCAGTGCTACCGACTTGCCGTCCGCCGCGGCGCGCGCGCTGTACACCGTTACCCCATAGCCGGCCTCCGTCAGCAACGCGGTATAGCCGGCCAAACCGACGACCGGGCCGCCCATGGCCGTGCCGGTGTACGCAATAAAATGGGCAACTGTTGGCATATGTACTCGCTGCTCAGAACTCGGTGGATGGCTGTCCCACCGCGTGCAACGCCGCTCGGCGCCGCGCCAAGCGCGGCGGTTCACCCAGAGCGGGCGTCCCGAGCGCCGCTCGAAATGCGGGAAGACAGCGCGTTGCCACGAAGACCACCAGCGCCGCCTTCACCGCGTAGTTGAGCACCGCTCCGATGTCGGTCTCGACCTTGAACGCCCAATGCCCCGCATAGATGGCGACCGCCCACCAAAGCGGAGACCGCAGCGCGCGCACCGACACCCAACGCAGCGCCAAGCCGATCATG
>CAZTDK010001219.1:0-1585 GCA_964611965.1 uncultured Binatia bacterium (SeqCode)
CCAGAGCGGGCCAAGAATGGTCTGCTTGTGCACGGTCACGACGTCGCGCCACACCAACAGCCACAGCAGATCGCGCTGCTGCCACAGCTCGCCTACGCGCCAGTCGAACCAGCCGGCCGTCGGACGAATGACGAGATCCCAGGTCGGACCCGGAGCCGGCACCGTGTCGCCACTGCGCTCGTAGGCCAGCAATTCTGGCGATTCCAACAGCAGGCGCGTATCCGGGTGGAGCATGAGGACCTACAGCAGCGCCGTATCGAGCGCGACGCGGCCGGTGGAAACGGCGCCGCGATCGCCGCGCAGGATCTCCCGCGTGGTGTCCACGAAGCAGTCGAACGAAAAATGACGCAGCATGAACTCGCGGCCGCGCATGCCCGCCGCGCGTGAGCCCTCCGGATCGTGTGCGCGCGCGACGATACAGCGCGCCAGCGCCGGAACGTCATCAAACGGGACGAGAAAGCCACTCTCCCCGGGTCGGACCGCGAAGGGCGCACCGGCGGCATCGGCGGCGATCACCGGCTTGGCGTATGCCATCGCCTCGATGAAGACGATGCCGAACCCCTCCGCGCCCGAGGGCAGGACAAAGAGGTCGCAGGCGTTATACAGCTCACCGAGCACGGCATCACTGACGCGCCCATGAAAGCGCACATGTTCGGCGACCTCGAGATCGCGAGCGATCCCGTGGAGCCGTTCCCGATCCGCCCCGTCACCAACGATGTGTAGTACCGTTGCAATCCCCTGGTCGAGCACGAGCCGCAACGCACGAATATTCTGCTCGACGCCCTTGTAGCGCTCCGGCGCAGCCAGCCTGGCAACGCAGAGCAGCTGCAATGGTTCGGCAAAGCGCGAGCCAGCCGGAGCAGGTATATGCCAGAAGAACGGAACGGCGTTGGGCCACACGTCAATGCCTCCGCGCCCTCCGGCCTCTTGAAATGCCGCCGCCGTCTGCGGGCTGACGGCGAACAGGCGATCAAGGGTCTGCAAGATCCCACGTTCGAACCACCGGACCGCCGGCCAGGCGTCGACCCCGTGCAGGACCAGCCACTGCTCGGAACGCGGCGCGGCCATCCGCAGCACCGGCGCCAAGGGCAGAAAGTTGCGATGCCCAAGGATGACCCGCGCCGGACGTTGGCGCGCCACCTGGCGGATGGCGCCGAGCGCGAAGCGGAGCTTGCTCCGCGAGTACCCTTCGACCACACAGCCGTTCCACTCGGATTGTCGAACTTCATGCGGCGCATCATTCAGCACCAGCACGGACGTCGGTTCGGACGGCGCACAGGTCCTCAGGGCTTGCACCTGGTTACGGTTGTAAATCTGGATGCCACCGGGGCTGTGAAACACCTCGGGCAGCAGGAAGAGCGTCCCACCCTGATGGGTCTCGCGCACGAATGACGCGACCGGTAGGGTCACCGTCGGTGCGTGTTCGCGGTGAATCACCGGCTGGCGCTGGAACCGCCGGGCCGCCACATACAGCACCCACAGCCTCGACCAGTGCACCCCGCCGGCGAGATAGCGGCGCCACATGCGCGCCATCACATCACGGTTGAACAGCGCGCTGGCGCCGTCCCCGCTTGCCGCTGCCAGC
>CAZTDK010001220.1:0-1585 GCA_964611965.1 uncultured Binatia bacterium (SeqCode)
CATCTGGGGCGATCATGGCTTGATCCATGTGCTGCGCCTGCAGGCGCAGCAACGTGAGCAGGAACAAACCACTTTCCTGCTGCAGCAGCGGAATGAGGCGCTGCACGAACGCATCCGGCGCTTGCAGTCGGATGACCGCTATCTTGAGCAATTGGCTCGCGAGCACCTGGGCTTGGTGAAGAAGGGCGAGATCATCTACCGGGTCATGCCGCCGGCGGCTCCTGACAACCATTGACCGGGCCGGCGGTCGGCGTCGGTTCTATGGTCCGCGCACCTTCGAGGCCGGAAACGCCTCGCGCTTGCGTCAAGTTTGCGCATAGCAGCCAACCCTGTCCTGCGCCCCGTCGAAGGAGGGAGCGGGCCGTAGGAAATACGCCGGCCGCAGCCCGCTTGAATCAGATCGCCGCAGCCTTTAGCATCCGGGCCTATGGCCGCCCGCGAGCAGCTACGCCGTATTCGTGAGGAGCTGACGCAGGCATTTCTCGAACGGACCGAGGCGATCGACGGCGCCCTCACCGCGCTGCTTGCCGGCCATCACGTCTTGCTCATCGGACCGCCGGGGACTGCGAAGTCGATGTTGGCCGATGAGCTGTGCCGCCGGCTCCTTGGCGCCGACTACTTCCAGTGGCTACTGACCAAGTTCACCACCCCCGAGGAGCTCTTCGGCGCGGTGTCGTTGCGCGCGCTCGAAAATGACGAGTATCGCCGCGTCACCAGCCGCAAGCTGCCCGAAGCTCACATCGCTTTCCTGGATGAGGTCTTCAAGGCGAACTCTTCCATCCTCAACGCCATCCTCACCCTGATCAACGAGCGCCGCTTCCACAACGGACGCGACGTGCTCGAGATCCCGCTCATCACCCTGTTTGGAGCGAGCAACGAGCTGCCAGAAGACGATGAGTTGCAGGCACTCTACGATCGCTTCCTGCTGCGTTTCGTCGTCGACTACATTGCCGACGACTTCCGCTTCCTGCGCATGCTGCAGGGCAAGCCGTCAACGGCACGCACGACGCTCGCGCTGACAGAGCTGCAAAGCTTACGCGCCGAGGTCCCCCACGTGCATGTACCGCAACACGTATTCCGATCGCTCGCCGACATCCGGCGCGAGCTCGGCCGCAAGCCCATCATCGCGTCCGACCGCCGCTATCACCAGGCGGTCGGGCTGCTGCAAGCGCACGCCTTCTTGTGCGATCGCGACGCGGTCGACGAGGAGGACCTCTTTTTCCTCGAGCATGTTCTCTGGCACGACCCGAACCAGCGCAACGAGGTGCGCAGCACGATTCATCAGGTGTTGCGTGGGTACGAAGACGAAGTGAAGGCGTTGCTCTACCAGACCCAGGAGCTGCGCGACTATGCGCACCGCCAATGGGAGAACGCCGACCTGCGCAGCCGCGCCGTCGTCGAGGCGCATACGAAGATCCGCAACATCCTCGCCAAAGTCACCACTATTCTCGAGGAAGCCCGCACCGTCGGCCGGCCGGTGCACAACGTGCAGGCCGTCAAGACGGAGATCGAAACCATTCAGCAACGCATGCTGGAAGCATTATGACCTGCGGTCGGCGTCTCTTCTATGGCCCGCTCCCCGTTG
>CAZTDK010001221.1:0-1581 GCA_964611965.1 uncultured Binatia bacterium (SeqCode)
TGCTGAGCATTTCAGCTTGCAATGCGCACCCTGACGATCAGCGCGCCGGCGCAATCGGCAGCTCGAGAGTAAACGTGCTCCCGTGGCCGGGCGCGCTGTCGACGGTCACCTTGCCGGCGTGCGCCGCGGCGATCTGGTTCACGATGTACAGTCCCAATCCGGTGCCTTCGACACGTTCGGCATTGGGAATGCGGTGATATTTCTGGAACAGCCCCTCCTGATCGGCGCGCGCAATGCCCGGCCCATCATCGGAGACCGAGACACACACCAGCGCGGCGCGCACGGCGGTGGTTACCCGGATGGTCCCAGCACGCCCGCTGTACTTGATGGCATTCGACAGCAGGTTGCCGAGGGCGCGGCCGAGAAGTTGGGGATCGGCTTCAATGATCGGCTCGCCCGGAGCCAGCTTCGCGGCCAGGTGAATGCGCTTGCCGGCGGCGAGCAACTGGTAGAACTCGATCACCTTTTGTGTCAGCTCGTTGAGGCACACCGGCTCGTAGGCAGGCGCCAGCGGCCGGCCGTCGATGGCGGCGGCGTCGAGCACGCTGTGCACCATATCGAGCGCCTGCTGCGCCGTGTAGCGGATGCGCCGCAGGTGATCGACACGATCGACGTCCGGGTCCTCTTCGGCGATCTCGGCGTAGCTGCGAATGATCGTCAGCGGATTCTTCAAGTCGTGCGACAGGGCACTCACAGCCTCGCCGCGCATTTCCTCTGCACGCTGGTAGACGGCACGCATCTGCCGGATGGCAAACGAGGCCACCCAGGCGACCAGAACGAGATAGAGATCGACGATGATGACGGTGGCCAGCGCGTCATCCGCCGGTTTGCCGTAGGGAACCAGGTGCGGCAGCCAGTCGACGCGCTCCGCCCATGCCATCGCACTGTAGGCGACGGCGCTGCCGGCGGCGGCCAGGTAGTTGGCGGGCTCCGCCAGCACCAATCCCGCCAACACGATAATCAAGGCGTACAGCAATGGCCCGCTGGTGTTGTCGATCCCGCCACCGACGTAGATGCCCGCCGTCACCGCGACAATCTCCGCGGCAATACTGACCGCCAGCAACAGAACCGCCTCGGCGCGCGACACCACCACGGCAAGCGTCGGAATCAAGACGAGCAGAATGATGACGAGATCCCACTCCGCCGGCAGCGCCGAGAAGACGAACAGCTTGGTGATCCAGAACCCGGCCAGGATGGTCATCATAGCAAGCGCCTTGGTGAGGTAGATTGCCCGGATACTCGGCCCTGGAAGACGATCCCGGCGCAGTGGGGGGCGCAGCTGCACGACGGAGCGTGCGCTGGATGACGGCGCGCGCCCAGTATTTTGGGGTTCAACGGCTTGCACTCTTTTGACGATACATTCGGATGGGATTCCTCGCCCAGCGCAAGAGCGAGCCGGCCGCACCCGCCAGGCTCTGCCTGGCGGCTGAAAGCAGCGCTCCCGACAAGCGTCTGCTGCGATCACGCAGGGCCGAATAACCTATCCGGGTGCTGATGCCGCCGCTCCCGCCGGTGACCACTTCGGTGGAACCATGCCACTTGGCCGCATGGTTGATGAAGTGATCGAGAGTGAGCGCATAC
>CAZTDK010001222.1:0-1580 GCA_964611965.1 uncultured Binatia bacterium (SeqCode)
CTGCGGATGGCCGAGCGCGATGGCGCCGCCGTTGACGTTGACCTTCTCCGGGTCCCATCCGGTTTCTTTCTGCCAGGCGAGCACGACGGATGCGAAGGCCTCGTTGATCTCCACGAGATCGATGTCGGCGGCCGACAGCCCGCTGCGTTGCAGCGCATACGCGGTGGCGGGGATGGGTGCGGTGAGCATCCACACGGGGTCGGCACCGCGGACACTGAGGTGGTGGATGCGTGCCCGTGGCTTCAAATGATGCAGGTTGAGCGCGCGCTCGGAGACGATGAGCAGCGCCGCCGCGGCATCGGAGATCTGGCTCGACACCGCCGCGGTGATCCGGCCGCCTTCGCGCAGAGTCTTCAGCGTGGCCATCTTTGCCAGCGACGTATCACGGCGTGGCCCCTCATCGGCACTGACACCGTCGCAGGCGACAATCTCCCTTGTGAAGCGTCCCTCTTCGGTGGCGCGGATGGCGCGGTGGTGACTGGTGAGCGCGAACTGCTCCATATCTTCGCGCGTGATGCCCCACTTCTCGGCGATCATGTCGGCGGAACGGAACTGCGACACCTCCTGGGTGCCGTAGCGTTTCTGCCAGCCCGTCGAGCCGGAGAAGGGATCCGGAAAGCCCATGGGTTGTGCCAGGGTCATCGCGGAGGAAATCGGAATCTGGCTCATGTTCTGCACGCCGCCGGCGACGATCACGTCGCTGGTGCCGCTCATCACCGCCTGCGCCGCGAAGTGTACCGCTTGCTGCGACGAGCCGCACTGCCGATCGATCGTGGTCCCCGGTACCGCGTCCGGCAGCCCCGCCGCCAGCCAGCAGGTACGCGCGATGTCGCCGGCCTGCGGGCCGACGGTATCCACGCAGCCGAACACCACGTCTTCGACCGCCAGTGGGTCAATGCCGGTGCGGTCGAGCAGCGCCTTGATCGCGTGCGCCCCAAGGTCCGCCGGATGCACCTTGCTCAGCCCGCCGTTCCGACGGCCGACCGGCGTGCGCACTGCATCAATGATGTAGGCCTCAGTCATCTGTGGTCTCCTCCGCCTGCTTTCATTGGAGGATGTGAGGATTGGAGAATTTGAGGATTGGAAGAAACGTCAATCCGTAGGTTCTCCAAGCAGTCCTCCCAATCCTCAAATTCTCAGATTCTCAAATTCTCCAATTCGTGGGTCGGCTCACTCGGCCACCCACCGTGCGAGGGCGACGTCATCCGCGACGGTTTCAAACACCACCCGCACCGGCATGCCGATCTTGATGCTCGCGGGATCGATCTGATTGATCGGGTCACCAGCCGCTTCAACCAGATTCCCCACCATGCGCAGCGACGGATCCTCCGCCAGCTCGACCACAATGACATTGTACGGAGCCACCTTCTGAAAGGCCGGGATCAGCGGCGGGTGCGGCAAGGCCAACGACCAGATGCGTCCCCTGCCCGACAGGCGCTCCCACGTGTAATCGAATGAGTTGCACGCCGCGCACATCGGACGCGGCGGGAAACGTCGCTGCCCGCAACCGCCGCACGTTTGCACAACCAACTCGCCGCGCCGCGCCGCTTCCCAGTACGGGGCGTCGAGCGGATCGTCGG
>CAZTDK010001223.1:0-1577 GCA_964611965.1 uncultured Binatia bacterium (SeqCode)
CCACAGCCGTTCAGCCGCTCAGTGACGTCCCGACGCCTCAGCCTGAGGTACCGCAAGAAGCAGCCGAAACTGCCGTGACCCCGGCGCGCCGGTCACGGGGACGACGCGGGCGCGGCACACAGAGTCGCGACCGCAGTGCCAAGCGCCGGGCATCGACGCCAGCTGCGGCGCGCAAGAGTGCATCGGCCAAGAGCCCTGCCGCAGGCGCTGGCGCCAAGGCGGAGGGCGCGACAGTGCCCGCGGTTCAGGTCGAGGCGAGCGACGATGCTGCAGCGGCTGTGGTGGCGCAAAAGCCCACAAAGCGAAAGCCCGCACGCGCTCCTGCGAGCAAACGGAGTCCCGCCCGTCAACGCCCGAAGGCTACGCCGAAGCCGCCCGCGAAGGCCCGCTGAGGGCCGGCGCGCGACGGCAAGGTTAAAGACCTTGCTCGCCGCGCGGGACCTGGACTACTGGTGACAGACGAAGCCGCCGCGCGTCTTGTGCTGGCAGACGATTGCAATGGTACCAAAGCCATCGTCGCCGATGTTGAAGCACAGGTGCAAGCGCACGCGGAAGAAACCGTCGGGGAAGTTCGGCTTTTCGAAAGTGAAATCAAACGCCTGCATTCCCGCGAACGGCCGGATGTTGACGTAGCCCTGCTCGTTGCTGGCGGAGAAGTTGCCGTCACCCAGATCGCTGAACTGGATGTTGGGCATGCTGAGAATGACGGCGCCGTCGTCGTCTGTGAGGGTCAAGGAGGAGGGTTCGGTTGCCGGGTGGATGCCGTTGGAGAAAGAGTCCACGTTGAAGAAGCCACTGGCGCGCAGCACTCGCTGCGGTGACGGGTACGCGTAGAAGAGCTTGGTGACGCGGGCGCTCAGCGCATGATCCGGCGGCGCCGGGCAGGCGTGAATCACCGGCGTCGGTGTTGGTGGCACGACCGGGGTCCCGCCGCCGCCGCGTGGCGTGCGCGTTGGCCGCGCCGCATGCGTCGGATGCGCCACGCTCGGGTCGCTGACCGGATGCTGCGGGTGTGGGTGGACATATTGCGCACTGGAGAGCGTGGACAGTGCCAAGGAGAGACCACCAACGACCAGAGCGGACACTACCACGGGTATGAAGCGTCGTACGTTCACTATCAACCTCCAGTTTTGATTGGACACGGTACGCTAGCCTGGTACTCAAAATCAAGAGAAAAATCACCGCTGGGTCGCGCCGCCGGGTGGCCGGCCGTTCAGTGGACCGTTTTCGCCGTCGCGCGCACGAGCGTGGTGCCGCGGAATTTGCGTGCATGGATCAAATGCTCTATTGTCGCGGCTTGCCTCAGACCATGAGGAAAGACGCATAACATGGACGCCATGGACTTCCCGCGAATCAAACGCCTCCCTCCCTACGTCTTCAACATCGTCGGCGACCTGAAGCAGAAGGCGCGGCGCGCCGGTGAGGACATCATCGACTTCGGTATGGGCAATCCCGACGGCGCCACGCCGCCGCACGTGGTGGCCAAGCTGATCGAAGCTGCCTCCAAGCCCATCAACCACCGCTACTCGGTGTCCAAGGGTATCTACAAGCTGCGCCTCGCCATCGCCGATTGGTAC
>CAZTDK010001224.1:0-1572 GCA_964611965.1 uncultured Binatia bacterium (SeqCode)
GCCAGTAAGGTGTACGAACCGTAGCGCTCGAGCGGTGCGTAACGTGTCAGCGCCGGACGGCCGCTGGCATCGGCGGCGCGACAGATGCGCATCTGCGCGTGCCCACGCGTGTGGGTGATCGGTGTGTGAATCTCCGCCGCGCGCGCAACGTCGCCGTGGACCACCGCACGATACTCCTTGCGGATGCGGCGCTCGGTAAATTGCCGTCGCAGCGCCGCGTACGCCGCCGGCGTGCGCGCGATGAGCAAGACGCCGGAAGTGTCGATATCGAGACGATGGACGATCCCCGGTTCGAGCGCGCTCTTGCCGACGAAGGCGACGTCCGGAAAACGCGCCAGGAGAACATTCGCGATCGTCTCGGTTTCATCACCGCGCAGGGCATGTGACGGGATGCCCGGCGGCTTGTCGAGTGCCAGGACCGCGGCGTCCTCGTAGAGCACGGGGACCACCAGCCCGAAATTGGGCCGCAACACCGGCGGCGCCAGCCACGCGTCGTCGACCTCGACGGTGTCGCCGGCGACGACCTGCGCCCCCTTGCGTGCGCGCCGCGCGTTGACGCGCACGGCTCCCGCCGCAATCAGCTGTTGCGCCATGCGGCGCGAGCCGCGCGGGAGTGTTTGGACGAGAAACCGATCGAGGCGTAAGGGAATCGTTCCGGCTGGAACGGGGATAATGGACATGGTGGGTGCGGCCGCCGTGCACACCTATCGAACGGCGCCGGGGAGTTGTCAAATGACCGGGCCCGGACGACGATTGCCGCCCGGGCCCAGCGATGCCTCCCATCGAAGTGGAAAACTACTTCATCCCGTAGCGCTTGCGTTTGCGCCACAAGGTTGCGGTGTCGATGCCGAGCCGCGCCGCCGCTTCCACCAAGGTTTGCGAATCGGCCACCACGTGCTCGATGTGGCGCCGTTCGACCTCCTTGAGCGAGAGGTCCGCATCTTCCGCCGAAGCATGCATTGCCTCCATGTCAATTCCGCGGTCGTCGAGCGCTGGCGCGGCCATCATGGAACTGCCCCCGTTTGACTGCATTGCCTCCAATTGCTTTGCCATATTTCACCGATTTGAATCCTCTCACCTGGGCCGCGCCACCGCCAACAGACTCTCCGCAGCTACCCGCCGCCTCTCGGAGTTGGCATCCCTTGGCGACCAATCCTGTCGTCAGGCTCCCCGAAGGGGGGAGCGGCCCCTGGAAAAGACGCCGGCGGCAGGGCCGCCGGCGCTCGCCCTAGATCGCCTCGCTGCCGCGCTCGCCGGTACGAATGCGGACGATGTCCTCGAGCGGCAGCACGAAGATCTTCCCGTCGCCAATCTTCCCGGTACGGGCGACGCTTTCGATGATCTGCACCACCTCCGGCGCCTTGTCGTCACTGACCAAGAGCTCGATCTTGACCTTGGGGATGAAATCCACGACGTACTGAGCCACGGTAAAGCTCCGTATGCCCCTTCTGCCGCCCGAAGCCTTTCACATCGGAGATGGTCATGCCTTCAATTCCAGCCTTTGACAGCGCCTCCTTCACTTCGTCGAGCTTGAAGGGTTTGATGATCGCTTCGATTCGCTTCATGAATCAC
>CAZTDK010001225.1:0-1570 GCA_964611965.1 uncultured Binatia bacterium (SeqCode)
CCCGAAAACCTCAATTGAAGGTCAACCGGCGATCAAGGCGGCGATCGCCGGATAGGGGTGAGGCGGCCGCGTGCGTCTGCGGGGCCTCCAGTGCCGCGGAGGGCCAAGTTGTTGACGGAGCGCAGGAAGATCAAACTGCGCCACAGTTGGAATCGTGTACCTCGCAATGCGCGTGAGCAGCTCGGCAAAGTGCTCGCGCCACCGACCGCGTAGACCCAAACGCAACACCGGAGTCCGACCGTGAGCCCCGAGGATCCCTCCGACGACCAAGACCTGATGGCGGAGGGTGAGCAGGCGTTGAGTGGGCGCGTGCACGATGTCACGCCGGAACTCGGCCATCAGGTTGTACAGGCAGCAAATCAGCCGGAACACCGCCTCGGTACCGTGAAAGGATTGGAGGCAGAAGCCGCCGGCGCCAAAGTCGTCTTTGAGCTCCTTGATGCGATTCTCGCATTCGGCGCGGCTGTTGTAGAACCGCCAGACGTCGACGGCACTGAGCGCGAGCGTGGTCACGACCGCATGGAAGGTGTAGCCCGGCACCTCGATCAGCTTGCGCCCGCGGGCCTGCGGTCGGTCGGCGATGCGCTCGCGCACGCTGACAATGCGCCGCGCCGTCGGCCACCCGTAGGTCTGATACATCAACTCACCAACCTCCAAGCCAGGCGCAAACTCGTGCCAGCTCTTGATCCCTGCCAGCTGGCGCCGTAGCGGCTGGGTCAGCCGCACGGCAATGGCATACGGCAGGGGCCGTTGCTCCAGGTCGCTGAGCACCGCCGCCTCGAAGAATCCCGAGTCCGCCCGGACCGCGTAGAGTCGATAGTCCGCCGGCAAGTAGGCCAACGCCTGGTCCAGAAATCCTCGTACGCCGCGCGCAGACCCCGTGTTCCCACTGCGCAGCCAGGCGTGCAGCACCACCTTGGCCTCGGCCAAGAAGGCCAACAGGGGATGATGCGACGGGCGACCGTGCTTACGCGGATTGTGCCCCTTGAGGCTCCCCTCTTGGGAGCCGTAGCGCTCAAAGACGGTAGAGTCCAAATCCAGCACCGCCCCCAACGGCTGCGCCGGCAGACGGGCCAACTGCCAGCGCCACAGCACCTCCACGAGCTGCTCGACCTGGGCCTGCACCCATCCGCCGAAGTAGCGCGTCAGGGTCATCGCCGATGGCAGACGGCGGGCGCCGACAATGGCTTGCACCACCGCATCGCTGCGCAGCCGCTCCACATGCGCAAAGCGCCGGCCACCCGTCAGCACCGTGACGAACAAACTCAGGACGATATCCAGGACAGGAATCTGATTGGGCGAGCTACGCCCATCGGGTAACACCTGTGCGAGCACCTCGCGCACGCCAAGCCGATCAAAGAATCGGAACACGCTCACCAGCCCGCCCCACCCACTGACAGGTTTGCTCGTGTACTCGACCGACAGTTCCGTTGCCCCGCCCGTTGAGCTACTTTTGCGCTGCATCGTTCTGTTCCTCCCTGCTCGTCGTCGAACTTCGCGAGAGATCAACGATGACACGGGTTTCAGAACGATGCGCTTCTTTCAACTCTCCCTAACTGGGGTTTCCGGG
>CAZTDK010001226.1:0-1569 GCA_964611965.1 uncultured Binatia bacterium (SeqCode)
GGCTGCCGCACCCGCGCGACGTGTGGGCGGCATTGGGGCTGCTGACCGCGTTGCCATGCGTCGCCCTCGACATTCGGAGCGCGCGCGCGGCGCCGGCGACGCTCTTCTTTCCGATCGTCGGTGGCCTCATGGGCCTGCTGCTGATGGGTGGCAACTGGATCTTGGGTGCACGGCTTCCGCCAGTCCTCAGCGCAGTCGTGCTGGTCGCGGTCTGGGAGGCGGTCAGTGGCGGCGTCGCGCTGCAAGCGTGCGGGGGGCGCAACCGCGACAGTTCCTGGAGCCGCTTCCAGATCGGGGCCGCCAGATCTGCCAAGGTACTTTGCGCCGTGATGGCGGCGGTGTTGCTCCTGAAGGTCGTGCTGCTGACGCGGTACGTCGCCAGCCGCTCGGCGGCCTTGTTGTTCGCGCCCATGCTGGCGCGCTGGGCCATGGTCGTGCTGGCGGTTGGTGCGCGCGACGCGGCGGCACCGTCGAGCAAGCTCAACACCGCGATCACGTTTCGCGAGTTCGCGCTGACCAGTGTATTGACCTGCGCCATCGTCTTCACGGTCGCCCAGGCCTTCGGCATCCTGCTGGTGGTGGGTGTGGCGGCGCTGACGCTGGTGCTGCGGCTGCTGCAGCATCGCCAGCCCGGCGGCACCTCGTGGCCGCTGCTGCTCGCCAGTGCCGAGCTGGTCGAGCTCTTGGTCGTGGTGATTGGGGCGGCAGTGCTGAGTGCGTAGGAGCGCTGAGTCCTGAGTGCGGCAGCCCGGGTCTACGGACAATGCCAGTGCGTGAAGCTCGGCAAGATGCACAGCCGGCCAGCGGTTGAAACCGCGCCGACGAGACACACAAAGTGCGCCTACGCGGACTGCCCGATTTTCCCGCGGTTTTGCCCAGTGGACGGCGGCAGTCGCCGTAGGCGACTTGGTGCCCTTTGTAGCCGCGAATTCATTCGCCAGACGAGGTTGGGCCTTATTTCACAGGCATTGAGGTTACTTCCCAGTAGACCCGTCGCCTTCGCTCAGGTATTTTGCCATGCGTGGAAAATGTGGTGGCAGTCATCCTTGGTGGCGGACGTGGGACGCGGCTCTATCCGTTGACGCAGCTGCGCAGCAAGCCGGCCGTACCACTGGCCGGCAAGTATCGCCTGGTCGACATTCCAATCAGCAACTGCATCAACTCCGGCTTGCGCAACATCTTCGTGCTCTCGCAGTTTCAATCGGCGTCGCTGAACCGTCACGTCTCGGGCACCTATCGCTTCGATCCGTTCTCACGGGGTTTCGTCGAGATTCTCGCAGCCGAGCAGACCGACAGCAGCATGGATTGGTATCAAGGCACCGCCGATGCGGTGCGCCAGCAGTTGCACCGCTTACTGCGGCGTGGGGCGGAAAGCATTCTCGTGCTTTCCGGCGACCAGCTGTACGTCATGGACTTCCGCAAGATTCTCGAGGCACACGCGGCCAGTCGCGCCGATATCACGGTGGCGGCGACGCCAGTGCCGGCCAGTGACGTCTCGGAGTTCGGCATCCTGCAAATCGACGGCTTTGGCACGGTTACTGATTTCGTCGAGAAGCCGCGCGAGGTCAA
>CAZTDK010001227.1:0-1569 GCA_964611965.1 uncultured Binatia bacterium (SeqCode)
CGGAAGTGCTGAAGGAAGAGCTGCTCTCGAAGTTGCCCCCGCGCCAGCGGGCGTTGCGGAAGCAGTTCCTCACCGCCCTCAGCAGTTGGGTGGGCGAGCTGAGTGCCGAGCTGCAACGCGACACCGGCGGCGTATGAGCGCCGACGAGCTCGTGGACGTGGTCGACGAGACCGATCACGTCGTGCGTCAGGCCCCACGCCGCGAAGTGCGCCAGCATCACCTTCGCCATCGCAGTGTTTACATTTTCGTCTTCAATCCGGGCGGGCAGCTTTTTGTGCACCGGCGCACGGAGACGAAGGACATTTTTCCGGGCTATTGGGATGTGACGATCGGTGGGGTGCTCGCTGCCGGTGAAACGTACGATCATGGTGCCCGGCGGGAGCTCGAAGAGGAACTAGGCGTTGCCGGGATGCCCCTGCGTCGCCTCTTTTCAATGCGCTACGACGATGCGGCGAATCGCGTCTGCGGCATGGTGTATAGCTGCACGGTGAATGTCCCGCTCCGCCTCGACCCGGTCGAGATCGCCGCAGGCGAATGGCTGGATCTCACCGCTGCGCTGGAACGCACACAGCAGAGCGCGTTTTGTCCAGACGGCCTCGAGGCGCTGCGTGTCTACCTGGCTAAACTCGAAGCGGTACGCGCGCGGCAGTGAGCTCGTTATCGGCTCATTTCTGCCGGGGCTGAATTTCGAGCGGCTTCTCCTTCGGTCCAGGACGGGCGCCGTGATAGTGCGACCAGAACCGCTTGATCTGTTGGGGGTTGTAGCTGCTTGTACCGGATTTGAATCCGTTGCTGTGGCGTGCGCCGCTCCCCCCGATCGGCTTGTCAACGTCCGCTCCGTTGTCGTCCGAGTTGTCCTTCCAGTGTGAATGATAGGTCTGAGCAGCGGCACGCGCGAGTTGGAGAGACTCGCCCGCTGATGTCTGGCTCCGGAGTAGCCTGGGTGGCAAGATCGCAGCGACCGCGAGCACCGAGATTGCAATCTGGGCGACGACTCCATTCGGCAGTGATCTCGAGAGCCGTCCGACGAACGTCAAGGGACGAGTCGAGCGAAGGGTTCTGTCGCAAGACGGAAAACCTTGTGGATGCTGCATGGCGTCTGTCACCTGTCGGCGCTCGTGGGCTCGTGTTCTCGTCGGCGGCGCTTTGGAAATTCCGCTCCTGGCAGAACCTGGAATAAGTAACACGCGATCCTCAGTGGTGATTGTCCGGTTCGAGCTTCCGCAGGTTGCTTTCCAGGACGGTCTTGCGGACGCCGTCACCGTTCTCGATGGTCACCAGCTGCCCCGCAACCGTGATGACCCTGAATCGACCTGGTGCGCCCATCGTTACGACTGTGTCCCCAACTTCCATCATGCATTCCTCCAAGCGGTGGAGCGCAATCCTAGCCGCTCACTCGACGCCGGGCAAAGGGGGCCTGCGGCCGGCGTCTTTTCTATGGACCGCTCCCCGTTGGGTCGCTGCAGCCTTCCACGTCGAATTGACGGGCAGGCGATTGCTATTGGAAGCATGTTGTATCCAGGTCGGGGATTGCGGCGGCACCGCATAGCGACCAACGGGAGCGGTCCA
>CAZTDK010001228.1:0-1568 GCA_964611965.1 uncultured Binatia bacterium (SeqCode)
CGATGAGCCTGCCGCGATGGAGGTGTACGAGGAATGTGGCCGCCTGCATTTGCCGGTCATCTTCCACGCTGGGCGCTCCGGTATCGAACCAGGTTTCCTGCGCCCCTATGCTCTCATTCGTCACTACCTACCTGCGATTAGGACCTTCCCCGACGTGCGCTTCATCCTCGGTCACGCCGGCGCCCGCGATGTGGCTGACGCCATCCCGGTCGCGCAGCAGCACGACAATGTGTGGCTGGAGATCTCGGGACAGGGCGTTACGCAACTCGACGACCTCCTGCGTGTCGTGGGCGAGCATAAGCTCCTGTACGGCACCGACTGGCCGTTCTACCCGCTCGCCGTAACGTTGGCGAAAGTGCTGATCGTGACCGAAAAGCGGCCGTCGGCGCGTCAGGCGATTCTCGCAGGGAATGCTGAGGGGCTGCTGGGTATTAGAGAGTGGTAATCCGTGATCACTGATTACGGGTCACTAGCAGCCTGTCGGCCTTGGCCGTGCACAGCGACCAATCCTGCCCTGAGGCTCCCCGAAGGGGGAAGCGGACCATAGGACAGACGCCGGCCGCAGGTCCTCATGGAATCGGTTGCGGTGAACGCTGCGCCGAGCAATCGATGGTGACGGTCGCCGCCATATAGGTCGTTGCGGTTTGCTCAACCTTGAACGGGGCGACCTTGGAATATGTGTAGGCCTTCGGATCGGTCCCATAGCGGATTTGCATGGTGTATTCGCCCGGCGCGACATTGACGGTACGGCTTTCGTTGTCGGATAAGTCGAGGACCTGCGCAGTGGGACCCACCAGCTCCGCATGCACAGGGTCTCCAGACTTATTCTCGACGGTGAGCGTGTTGGGGGACACCGGGTCTTGTGCGCGTACTACGCGCGCGGGAACCAACCCCGTACTCGCGAGCAACGCTATGCTGAGAAAGATGGTTCGCCAAACGTGCAACTTCATAGAGCGACCTTTCATTCGATGCTGATGACTTTCCTACCAAATTGCGGCGCCGACTGGCAATCGGGAAGGCACTTGATGCGGGCGGTGCCCCCTCCCGTGCCCGCTTATCACGGGCAACTTGGCGGATCGAAGTTCAACTGACTCGTGGTGATGATATTTGTCCACGGACCGGCAGGCACTTCGGTCGCCTCGACAAAACGCCAATTGGTCGGGGTGATGCCGTCGGCGATCTGCAAGCAATCGCGCATGGCTGGCGAGACATCGAGACCGGCGTGCAGGTTGATGCCATTACGCGGCCGGCTGAGCCCAAACACATAGCGGTAATCGTTCTCCTTGAACGGACCAACGTCCTCCCATTGTCCGTAACACGTGTGCGCCCCGGACATGACTTTTAGCCAGCGATTCTTAACGGCAGAGCTCGTGTCTGGGATCGTTGCGATCTTGGCCCATGGTACGACCGTTGGCACGTTCGGCCGGCGATTGCCGTTGTCGTCGATGTCGTCGAAGGGCAGGGCAACATAGAACGGGTTGTCGTGCGGCGTGAACGCTGCGGGAGAGTAGCCGCTGCGATGGTCCGGAGCGTCGATGCCACCGTAGCGCTCTTTCCAGCACTCGTCC
>CAZTDK010001229.1:0-1561 GCA_964611965.1 uncultured Binatia bacterium (SeqCode)
CCCCCGGAGACGAACGGGGTGCGCCGGACGATCCCGCCGCGGTACGAGAACGCCGTCACCGGGGCATCGCGGAACCGCCAACGGCCGCTGGCTTTCACCGAGAGCGTCAGCACGTGCGCACCACCCATCATCAGCTTGCAGATACGCCGGCCATCCTCTTCCGTAATGCTGATCTGTTCGATGGTTTTCGGAAACCCCCAGATGGTGCTCCCCGCCGCGCACGTGAACGATTCGGTGACCGGCAGGTGATGGATGTAGGCGCCCACCCGACCGCGAACGAGGTCAACCATTGGCAGTGCCGCGTCGCGCCCTTCGCGGACGATGAACGCGACCGCAACTTCGTTGTAGCGTCCTAAGTCGTTGTCGCGGTACTCAATCCCCGCAAGGCTACACAACGTCCGCCCCGGCAACAGCTCCGCCGGCTGTAATCCGGGAGGCAGCACCTTACGCACCGCCGCAGTGGGGACGACGAAGCTGGCAAAGACGCTGCTCGCGTCGCGCACGATTACCGGCAGGCGTACCACCTGCCCCTGAATGACGTACGACTCGGACGGCGGCGCGGGTGAATCGGCGGCGAGAACCATCGGCAGAGCATCTGTCCAGGAACCCTCTATGTCAAGCATGGAGCGATTGGAGGATGGGAGGATTGAAAATTTGAGGATCTGAGGATTTGAGAATTGGAGGATTGGGAGATAGGAACATTCTCATATGGGCGGATCAGAGGCGGTTTCTCGCCAATTCTCAAATCACTAATTCTCCAATTCTCGAATCGATGCCCGCCGGAGGATTCTCAGACCATGCCCAGCACCACCCACCTCGCGAACATTGAAGACGACGAACGCCACGCACCAGGGTCGGATTCGCTGCCGTTGTGGAACGAGAGCTACTGGTTTCCGATCTACGACCCGAAGACGGAGATCGGTGTCGTGTTGCGCGCCGGCGTGTATGGCAATCAGCAGACATCGAACGTCTATCTGTTCATCACCCACAAAGGCGCGATCGTGCACACCTGGGTGGAGCAGCGTGCGCCGTTGCCGCCGCTGGAGCCGCGGCGGCTGGTGATCGGCGGCCTCACCATCGACATCGAGAAGCCGCTCGAACGCTTGCGCTTGCGGTATGCCGCCGGCAGTAGTGCCTTCGATTTGCTGTGGGAGGGCTACAGCCCGGCGTACATGTACCCGCGGCCGCCCGACACCCCGTTCCAACAGTATCCCGGTCACATCGAGCAGAGCGCCGTCGTCACCGGCACGGTGACCATCGCCGGGGTACGCCACGCCATCGACTGCCTCGGGCACCGTGACCACAGCTGGGGTGGTGAGCGCGACTGGAGCAAGTTTTACGGGTGGGACTATCTCAACGTCGAGTTCGGTCGGGACGCCTGGTTCCACGCCGTGCGCTTCGAGCTGACGCCCGGCAACAACATCTACATCGGGGCCTTATGGGATGGCACCGAGCTCCACGAGGGCCGCGCCATCCAGCTCGACATCAAGACCGCGGACGGCGGCACGCGCCAGATCGGCTGCGACTGGCGCATGCAAGACGAGCGCGGCCGCGAGTACCA
>CAZTDK010001230.1:0-1549 GCA_964611965.1 uncultured Binatia bacterium (SeqCode)
TGCCGATGCGGCCGGCTGGCGGGTGACCACCGTCGGGCGCGACGACTATGCTGGTCATACGCAGGAACAGTTCGACGTGTTGATCAACGCCAACGGCAATGCGCAGCGCTTCAAGGCCGATCGCGAGCCGCTCTGGGACTTTGAGCGCAGCGTCCGGCCGGTCTATGCATCGCTCTTCGAGTGTCGGTTCACCCACTATGTCCTGATCTCGTCCGTCGACGTGTACAACGATGCGAGCACTCCGGCGACGACGTCGGAGAACACGCCGATCGATCCGGCGACATTGCCCGCCTATGGGTTCCACAAGCGGCTCGCTGAGCTGTGCGTTGAACGGCAGGCGCGTTCCTGGCAGATCTTCCGGCTGGCCCAGATGCTCGGGGTGAACCTGACGAAGGGACCGGTGTTCGATCTGCTCGGGGGCCGGCCGCTGTGGATACATCCGGCGAGCCAAATGCCGTACATGAACACGCGCAGTGTTGGCGGTGCGGTGATCGGATTGATCGAGCGCGCCCCCCGCAACACTGTTTATAACGTGTGTGGTCGCGGCAGCGTCGAATTCGCCAAGATCCTCGGTCTGTGCGGCATGACCGAACAGGAGGTTCACTTCGCGGCGCACGCCCGGCAAACGTACCGGATCAATACGGAGAAGACCGAGCGGTTGTGTCTGCTGCCCGACTCCTGGAACGAAGTGCGGACATTCATCGAAGCCGCCAAGCCGGCGCACGGCGCGTGATGAACGCCGATTCGATGACGCCGGCGGTTTCGATCATCGTGGCAACCCTCAACGAACAAGGCACCATAGAGGAGTGTATTCGTCGCATTCTGGCGGTCTATCCGGAGGAATGTGAGGTGCTGGTCGTCAACGGCGGCGCGGATCGAACCGGCGCAATCGTCGACGCCATGGCCGTCAGCCATCCCGCCGTCCGCCACGTGCGCAACAGTGGCGACCGCGGCAAGGGGCATGCGATTCGCGTCGGCATCGCATCGGCCCGCAGCCCCGTTCACGCACAGATCGACGCCGACCTGCAATTTCTGCCGGAGGAGTTGCCGCGCGTGATCGACCCGGTGCGCAACGGCGAGGCCGATGTCGTGTTGGGATCGCGCTTCACAAGCGGGTCGGTGCGCGGGCCCGGCAGCACGCCGCCGGTCCGCACGCTGGGCAACAAGGTGACCAGCGCCTATGCCTCACTGCTGTTCGGACGCCGCATGACCGACGTCCAGGCCGGCATGAAGGCCTGGAGCGCCGCGGCGATCCGCCGTATCGATCTCCGCAGCGACAATTTCTCGTACGAAGTCGAGATTGCGGCCAAGGGACTGCGGCGCGGCTTGCGCGTGGCCGAAGTTCCGATTACGACGGCACGCCGGGAGGCTGGTCGGAGCAATGTGCGCCTGGTGACCGCGGGCCTGGCGCTGTTGCGCGACATTTCGCTGTTTCGCCTCGGCGTCAAATAGACTCGGATTGCGGAGAGTACGTTGCAGATCTTGGTAACCGGCGGCGCGGGCTTCATCGGATCGGTGCTGGTCCCTCGCCTGCTCGACGCCGGCCACC
>CAZTDK010001231.1:0-1543 GCA_964611965.1 uncultured Binatia bacterium (SeqCode)
GGTTTCAGAACGATGCGCTTCTTTCAACTCTCCCTAACTGGGGTTTCCGGGCTCAATCAGCGTCGATGGGCTCAGCAAACAGCGGCGCCGCCGGCGCGAACCGCTCGACAGTCGGCTCGCGACGACTGCGAATCAGGCAGGCGAGGACGCTCGTGCCGACGCCGATCACCCACCATTCAGCGGTCAGCGGCACGGCAACCATTGCAAGGACACAACCAAAGACGACATCAATGAGGCGGCGATACATGGTCCGCGTGCTTTATCGTGTTCCCGGGTCCCTCGCTATGGCCAGCAGCCGGTCAGACTTGGAAGTTCGCAGCGACCAACGGGGAGCGGGCCATAGAAAAGATGCGGGCCGCAGGCCGAGACAAGGGGCCGCTTCCTTTCCACGGCGTTGCGGAGTAAGGCCTCGGCGCATGACAGACAACGACCGGGTAGCGATCAGCGCGCTCGTCTTCGCTTACGCCGAGCGCCTCGACGCGGGAGATCTCACAGGAGTCGCCGACTTGTTCGCCGACGCCTCGCTGCGGACCCAAGGGCAGCCCGGCGCGCTGCACGGGCGCGACGCGGTCCACGCGCTCTACGCCGCCATGGTGCTGCTGTACGATGGCCGTCCTTGCACCCGGCACGTCACCACCAACGTCGTGATCGACGTCGACACCTCCGCAGGCACCGCCAGCGCACGCTCGTACTTTACCGTCCTCCAGGCCCGCCCCGAGCTGCCGTTGCAGCCCATCATTGCCGGGCGTTATCAGGACGAATTCGTCCGGCGCGACGGCGTCTGGTCGTTCGCCGAGCGCGTGATTTCTGTCGAGCTGGTCGGTGATGTGCGATTCCACTTGAAGCCGGAAATCGTCGCGCGGCTCGGGTATTGAGCCGGCGCCAGCGCGGCCCTCGTCGCAGGACGCGGCGACACGAAAGAGCCGTGACTTACCCATCCCGCCGGCGGCCGGCGCGGAACGCCCGGTCGAGCTCACCCAACGCCGTCGCCGGGGGGGCGTCGTGCCAGAATTCCTCCGCGATGTTACGCCAGACCTGCGTGGCTTGCAGACCGCCGAGGATCGACAGCAAGCCGAGATTGATGCGTGTCAGCAAGACATAGCTGGGCGGCATGTTGAAGCGCTTCTGCAGCGGCGCCCATTCGCTGGTCGGGTCGATGTTGGCGCGCACCGCGGTCTCGGCGAATTCACGCGAGAACGTGAACGGCTCGCGGTTCAGCGCGCCGCGGTAGAAGATTTGAAACCACTCCAGCAGGAGCGCCGGCTCGGTGGCATCGTCCGCAGCCAGGAACCCCTGGCGCACCAGCTCGCTCCGCAGCTGCACCGCGTCCCCGCCGATCGCGGTGAGGACCACCGACTTGACGTCCGACAGCTCCGCGGCCGTGAAGGTCTTCACGCAGCCGAAGTCCAAGAACGCGACGCGGCCGTCCGCGAAGAAGCGGTAGTTGCCGGGATGCGGATCGCCGTTGAAGAGGCCGTCGCGATAGAAGGTGCCGAACACGAAGCGGTAGACCACCTCGCCCCACAGTTGGCGAATGTCTGCC
>CAZTDK010001232.1:0-1543 GCA_964611965.1 uncultured Binatia bacterium (SeqCode)
GGATGGCGCGGCGCCAAGCGGCGCGCCACCTTCAGCCAGAATCCGCCGAAGATAGTCGACGCTGATGGCACGCACGATGTGCTGACGGACGACGGCGGCCTGGAGCGCATGCAGCGACCACTCCGACCGGTTGAAGCCGTAGCGACGCGGATCAGTCGTTGCCACGCGCACAATTGCCTGCCGCATGGCGGGCGTAAACGTGGCCCGGCGCGGCTGCGTCTGTAGGCCAAGGATGCCATTGCGACGAAAGCGGCGCAGCCATCGGCGGACCGTCTCGCGACCAAGGTGCAACGCGGCGGCGGTCTCGGCCTCGTTTAACCCTTGGCTGCTCGCCAGGACGATCTGCGCTCGGAGGCCGCGGTCGTGCCGTGGGTCTTGCGCCAGGCTTTCCATAGCGCGCCGCAGCTCTGGGCTGAGCGAACCGAGAGGGCGCGCCGCACGCCGCCAGTAGGCCGGTGGTAGCGGCAACCCACGTAGGAGTTGCCGCAACCCTTCCACGCTAATCTCCCGAATGACACCCCGCCCCAGCAAATGGTTGCGGAGGCGTCGGAGTGACCATTGGCCGTATGGCTCTCCGGCCCGGGAAGGAGAATGCATCGCCACACGAGCGATCTCGTCACGGACCGCGTCGGTAAACGCTACGTTCTTGGGTTTGCCGGCGCTCGCGTGCCCGAGCCCACGGAGGCCGTGCGTCTCAAAACGCCGCAGACAGTTGCGCACAGTGTTTGGATGTACACCCACCACGGCAGCCACTGCGGGTATGGACATCCCGCGCGCGCGGGCAAGCACGATACTGGCGTGACGCGCGACATGGGGTGGGGCTTCCCCAGCCAACCACTTGAGCTCGGCTTCCAAAGAGGGCGTCAGCCAGAAGGAATCCGCCAGGATCCCTTGGGCCTCACCACTTGTCCGACGAATCCGGCGCGATCCTGTACCCCCGTCGTCGTCCGTGCGCAGAGAGGTCACACGCCCTGAAGCTCGTGGATGATTTCCCGGCTCGGGACGAGCCCCCCGTACACTCCGTGACCGTCCCCCATTGTGCTCAGGCCCATCGACCATGGGCGGATGATACGCGCTCGGCGCCAGCATCGCAATATCCTCATCAATGGGAGAGGGTACAGAGTTTCTTGGAGTTTTTGGGGAGTTTTTGGGGGGCTCTCTTTTGATGCACTCAAAGCAGTGCTATAAGGCGCGAATGTCGGAAGGGAGGTGATGCACATGAAGAGACTACTAACGCTTGCGTTGGTTGTACTGTTATCCGTAGGGGTTGCATCCGTCAGCTGGGCGGAGGACGCCGCTGGCGGCGCCGCACCGGCAGGTGATACCGGAGCCAAGACGTCAAAGAAACACAAGAAACAGGGCAAGAAACACAAGAAGAGCAAGACCCCGGCAGCATCGAAATGAAGTAGGCCGATCCCACCGGAGGGACAGCGCCAATGTCTGCCCCTCCGGTTTGCCCTTGCCATCCCGTGCGTTACTCGCGATCCATCGTCATCGTATGTCATCTCGTCTGTGCAGCCTTTGGTGCGGTACCGCGGCCAGA
>CAZTDK010001233.1:0-1540 GCA_964611965.1 uncultured Binatia bacterium (SeqCode)
TGCGTCTCGAACAGGGAACCTTCGAGGGACTGGTGGAGGTGTTCGATGGGCTCGCCACCTGGCTCCCGGACTACTCGGTGGAGGCGCCGCTGCCGCTGATTCTTGCCGGTGTCGGCGATCGCGAGAGCGCGATGCGGACGTATCACGAACTGGTGACGCGCCGGCCGTGGGAAGCCTCCGATCACATGGGTACGATCGCCGCGCTCAGCATGCTAGCCGTGTATGCGGTGCGTTTCCAAGATGCGGAGACGGCGAGCGGCATCTATCCGATCCTCGAACCGCATGCTGGCGAGTATTCCCTGATTCGCGGCGTGGCCGGTCTGCTCGCGCCGCTGACGCGTGTGCTCGGCGAGCTGTGCGGAAACCTCGGTCGCTCCGACCAGGCGGTCGCGTACTTCGAGCGCGCCATCGAGGAGTGTCGCCGGGGCGGGCTGCGCAGCGACGCGGTGCGCACCCAACTCGCCTGGGCTCATGTCCTGGCGCGACGCGATACCCCCGGCGACCGCCGCCGTGCCACCGCCCTGGGCCGCGAAGCGCAACGCCGGGCCGAGGAGCTCAACGCCCCGCTGTTGGTGGCGGACACCGCGGCGTTCAATGCCACCACACTCGCGCCGCTCGAACTAACCTCACGCCGCACGCAGCGTGGCTGAGCAAGAGCAGCGCGGGGCAGGCGAATTCGCGAAACGGGAGAAGACGAGGCGCCGCGACCCTGAATGTGGCGGTTGAAGTCGGCGCGCTGGAGCCAAGCAATCTTTTCAGATTTGCCACGACATCAGTAGTGCCCCCAAGGCTTTGTGCTGTTCAACACCGGGGTTGGCAAATCCCGAACCGCCAGTTTGCTTCCGCCTCTATGGTGGCCACCAGCATCGAGCAGGTCCGCGAGGCCGAGGCCGATGACGCTGGCAATAGTGATCGAGTGGACCCCCAATGGACCCAGCAACGACGTTTCAGGACGCTATAAGCTACTGAGGTTGCAGAGGAACAAATGCGAAAGGGGGGACTTGAACCCGAAAAAGGGCTTGAAATGATTGACGAATTTCAAGGCCAGTGTTGCGCCGTGTGGCACCTTGTGTCGTAGATTGGCCCCCTGGGGGCCATTTCCTTTTTGCGTCATCGTGCCTTTGATGCGGACACCTTGTTCTCCTGACTTGCATCGATGAGAACAATGTCCCTGTGTCCGAGGAGGTTGAGTTCTCTGAGAATGCGTTGGACGCGTTCAAACTCAGTGTCGGAGAAGCAGACGATGACTTTGATAGCGCGCGGTGCATCACTTGCGCGCTGGTAGATCTCGACCTGTTTCTTCAGGTTGCGCGCAAGCTGCGTGTTGCTGGCGAGCTTGAATTCCACGAGTGTCTTGTCCTTGGCTCCACGAGAGATCTTGAAGTCCACGGGGCCGCGCCCGTCGTTGGCTTCTCGGGTCACGTCCATCTTGGTTCCGTGCCATGTCAGTCGGTAGAGGATGTGGAGGTCCTGCTCCCGTTCGATCGGGTTACCGTGAACATAGAAAATGCGGTGACCGCCCTTGTTCTCGATCACGTCT
>CAZTDK010001234.1:0-1535 GCA_964611965.1 uncultured Binatia bacterium (SeqCode)
TGGGCGGACTTGATGATCATGCCGTTCACAAGGCCGCCGAACGCCTAATCGGCTTCCCAGTTGTCGCCGTTGCAAGCTGCCGCATATATCCCCGACTTCCAGCGTCCCCGACTACTCCTTTCCGCCCGCCTCGGCAACGCATTTTTTAATCCTTGGCCGGCGAATACGGGCCGCGATAGACGGTCGGAAGTTGACCGCCTATGAGACGATCTGTGGGTGGCAATGTCTCCAGGGACTATGTCGCAGTTGGCGCCGCTGGTGTAGCCGGTGTGGCTGGTGTAGCCGGTGTCACCGGCGCGCCGCGGCCCGCGGCCATGTAGTCCTGCATGAACGCGAACGGCTCTTCGAGCTCCGGATGATCCGGCATCGCCGCCAAGACCGATCGCCACGCCGACCGCACCGACTTCCATGCCTGCGCTTCCTGCATGATCCGCTGCCGGTCGGCGGCGGTCGCTTTGAGCTGCGCCACCGCCGCGCGCTGCGCCGCGCGCGTGGCGCGGCTGACCAGGCTGCGCAGCTGGGCCGGCGACACTGGGGCGCGGAACTGCGCCCATTCCAGCGCGTCGGCGAACTTCTGCATGACATCCTGATACCCGCTCGGCGCCTTCGCCAGATGACGCACATCGTCCGCACCGATCGGCTTCTGCGCGGCGGATGCCGCGCTGCTGCGTTTGCGTGAAGGTTTGTTGCCCCCGTTGCTGCTGGCAGCGCTCCTCACCCGCTTACCCGAACGTTTTGTTGCAGCCATGTCGTCCCTCCCTTGTTGAATGGCTACGGTTTCTGCGTTCCGGTTGGCTTGGTGACATATTCTCTCTCAACTTGTCAATCAAAATCGAAATTCGTAAAGCGAAATCCGCGTTCGCGCACGCGGATCGCCTGTCCGACGCCGTTGAACCGAATGGTCATCGAGCTTTCCGCGAGATAATTCGTTGAAGCAGGGTGCGCGGCGCGTAATTTCAAGAATTTTTGTGGCAAGAATCGCCGCATTTTCAGTCACTTACGATTTTGGCAAAAGTGCTTGCCTCGAGACAAGAAATTCTTGTCTCGAAGCAAGGATTTCTTGTCTCGACCCAAAGGTTCTCTTGTCTCGAAGCAAGGAATTTCTGTCTCGACCCAACGGTTTTCTGTCTCGAACCAAAGGTTTTCTGCCTCGAGACAGCGGCGCTCTGTCTCGACCCAGAAGATCTTTGTCTCGACTGCGAGCCGCTCTGTCTCGAGTCGGCGCCCCTCTGCCTCGACGGAGAAGATCTCAGTCTCGAGGCAGACGCTGCCGAGGTCGAGTCTGCGATTTCTCGACTCGTTGAATGCACTGCGTTCTCGCATTCATTGGAAACACTGTGGCTCGTAGTGGCATCACAGGATTCGGCGAGGCACTCAGGCGTCATTTGTTCCTGCGGTACGTTCCGCTGCGCCCGCCGCGTTTCTCCATGAGCCGAACATCACGAATCACCATGCCGCGATCGACCGCCTTGCACATGTCGTAGACCGTGAGCGCCGCGACGCTCACCGCGGTCAACGCCTCCATCTCGACACCG
>CAZTDK010001235.1:0-1533 GCA_964611965.1 uncultured Binatia bacterium (SeqCode)
GTGACCGTGGACGCCGCCCCGATCGGTCACATCCCGCCACCAAGATTTTCTACAACCCACAACAGGGATCAGAGGCTGTGCAAGGAATATAGCTGCCGCGGTGCGCGTATTGCAATTAAAACTTTCGACGTCGGAGCCTTGGGCGCCTATCCCTGGGCCCCAGGCAACTCCTGTGCGACGAACACGGTCCCATCCGCTTCGAACGGACCCTGCCACGCTTGGCGATGACAGGGCGGCACAGTGCCGTCGGCAAGATATTCATGGTTCGCCGTGACGAGCGCACGATACCGTGGCCGCTGCGGGCCATCGACGGGTTCGGTTTCGGTGCCACTGTCGCTGACCCACCCGCCGTCGACGGACCAATGACGCGTCGGCGCGTCGTATACCCATGACCGGGTATCGTAGGTGACTTGTCGTTCCATCCCGTCGGCCGTTCGCATCGTGCGCTCCTGTCGGATCCGCACTTCTTGGACGCGATACGACCAACATGCCAACGCCGCCGGCTCCGGCGGCTCGGCGGCATCTTCGCCAGGCGCAAGCGCCGCAATGTTCCAGGCAAACTCGGACTTGACGTGTGCGGCCTCGGTGGGGCTCAGCGGCAGCGCATCGAGTTGGGCACGCACCGCGTTGGCCCGTGACGGGTCGGTGGCGAGCGCATCACGCAAGGCTTGCACCGCGGTCCGCGTGTCCCCCGTCTTGGCAGCGAGCTGCGCCAGGCGCAGGTAGCGCGCGCCTTCCGCGGCTCGACTGCGATCCTCCACCGGTGCTTGCAGGAAGGCGTTACTGATCAGCCACTGCTGATCCGCCGTGGCGGCTTTCCATTCAGCGTTGGCCGTGTGTTCGTGGAGTGCGGCCTGATGGCGCTGCCAGGCGGTCGGGGCGCAGGCGGAAATTCCGACGACCAGCAGCGAAAGCCAGCATATTGAGCGAGCGCATGTCACCTGCGCAGTATGCGGCGGAACGGCAAGCTCGGCAAGGGGAACTTTATCTGCATGCATCGGGGAGCGCGCCCGCCCCCAGCCTGGTTTGACAGTGCGGGAATGCGCGGTGTAGGCACCAGAACAAACCTGGGAGGTGTGTCATGGTGCGTTGGACGACAAGTCTGGCAACCGCGGCTGTCGTGCTGTTTGTCGTCGGGCCGTTGCTGGCTCACTTCGGGGCTCTGCCGGCGCTCGGCGGGTTCATGATCTTCGATCTCGGCGGGCTCTGCGGTTTGATCGCTGTGGTCATGGGGATCATCGGCGCCGTGCGCGGCGCCGGTGCCGGTCGCGGGCTGCTGCTTGGTGGTGCGATCACCGTCGCGTTTCTGGCGATTGCGGTGCCGTCCAGGAAATTCCCGCCGATCAACGACATTACGACCGACACCGCCAACCCGCCACAGTTCGTCAGTGCCGCGGCGCTGCCCGCCAACCAAGGCCGCGACATGAAATACCCGGGCGTCACGTTCGCCGAGCAGCAACGCGCCGGCTACCCGAACCTCGGGCCGCTGCGCCTGGCGATACCAGTGGATGAGGCTTTCAAGCGGGTCGAAGT
>CAZTDK010001236.1:0-1530 GCA_964611965.1 uncultured Binatia bacterium (SeqCode)
CAACGACGGTGTGGCCATCAGCCAGCAAGCGGTCGACAAGATGCGAGCCGATGAACCCGGCGCCACCAGTGATCAGGACACGAGACATTTGCGACGCTCCGAGTCCGGTGAATAGTCACCCGCTAATAGTTGATCGTCCATAGCCCCCACGGCATCCGTCCAATACACAGCTATTGCCCACTATTGACGCTCAACGATCAACCATCAATTGTCATCATGGTTTGATTGGCGAGCGGCCGACCGAGTAGTAGGTGAACCCGAGTTGCCGCATGGTATTGGGCTCGTAGACATTGCGGCCGTCGAAGATGACCGGCTTCTTCATGAGCTGCTTCATGCGCGCGAAATCAGGGCGGCGGAACTCGTTCCACTCGGTGATCACGAGGAGCGCATCGGCGCCCTCGAGCGCGTCGTAATTGACCCGGTGCAGATGCACGCGGTCGCCGAAGATGCGGCGCGCCTCGCCGATCGCCTCCGGGTCGTGGGCGTGCACTTCCGCCCCGGCCTTGAGAAGCGCCTCAATTACCGGAACCGCCGGGGCTTCACGCATGTCGTCGGTACGCGGTTTGAACGCCAGTCCCCAGACGGCGAAGTGCATGCCGCGCAGGTACTCGCCGAAGTGCTGCATCACCTTGTCGACCAGCGTGCGCTTCTGGCGTTCGTTGACCTCTTCGGCGGCGCGCAGCATGCGGAAATCAAGGTCATACTGCTCGGCGCTCCGAATCACCGCCTTCACGTCCTTGGGAAAGCAGGAGCCTCCGTAGCCGACACCGGGGAACAGGAAATGATGGCCGATGCGCCGGTCAAAGCCGATACCACGGCGTACGTCATCGACGTCGGCGCCGACGCGTTCGCAGAGATTGGCGAACTCGTTCATGAGCGAAATGCGCGCCGCCAGCATAGCGTTCGCGGCGTACTTGCTCATCTCCGCGCTCTCGGGACTCATCACCACGATCGGCTGCTCGGTGCGCACGAACGGGCTGTACAGCTCCTTCATCAACTCGATGGCGCGCTGGCTGTCGCTGCCGATGATGACGCGGTCCGGCTTCATGAAGTCCTCGACCGCAGCGCCTTCTTTCAGAAACTCAGGGTTGGAAACCACGTCGAACGGCTGGCTCGTACGTGACGCTACCACCTGGCGCACGCGCGCCGCGGTGCCGACCGGCACCGTGCTCTTGTCGACGATGACCCGGTAGCTATCCATGGCAGCGCCGATCTCGGCGGCGACACGAATGACGGCGGCCAGATCGGCGCTGCCGTCCTCACCCTGTGGGGTGCCGACGGCGATGAAGAACACGATCGACTGGCGCACGGCTTCGACGAGACTGGTAGTGAACGACAGGCGACTCTCGGCGACGTTGCGCTTGATCAGCTCTTCGAGACCCGGCTCGTAGATCGGGGTGATGCCCTGCTGCAATCGCGAGACCTTCTCCGCATCGATGTCGACGCAGATGACATCATTACCGCTCTCGGCGAAGCAGGTTCCGGCCACCAAGCCGACGTACCCCGTGCCGACAACACACAGCTTCACAA
>CAZTDK010001237.1:0-1514 GCA_964611965.1 uncultured Binatia bacterium (SeqCode)
GGAGAAGGTCCTCGAAGCCGATCACTACGGTCTTGAAAAAGTGAAACAGCGGATTCTCGAGTACCTTGCCGTCCAGTCCTTGGTCGGCCAGACCAAAGGGCCGATCCTGTGCCTCGTGGGGCCCCCGGGAGTGGGCAAGACATCACTGGGAAAATCGATTGCGCGCTCGACGGGTCGTAAGTTCGTGCGCGTGTCCCTCGGTGGCGTGCGCGACGAGGCCGAGATCCGCGGGCACCGCCGAACGTACATCGGTGCGCTTCCCGGCAAGATCATCCAATGTATGAAAAAAGCCGGCTCGAGCAACCCGGTTTTCCTCCTTGACGAGGTCGACAAGATGTCGACGGACTTCCGGGGCGATCCGTCGTCAGCCCTCCTTGAAGTACTGGACCCGGAGCAGAACGCGGCGTTCAACGATCACTATCTCGATGTCGACTATGATCTCTCGAAAGTGATGTTCATTACTACTGCGAACGGGCTGGACCGCATCCCGCGGCCGCTACAAGATCGCATGGAGATCATCCGCATTGCGGGCTATACCGACTTGGAGAAGCTCAACATCGCCAAGCGCTATCTTTCTGCCAAACAGCTGGAAGCGAACGGGTTGTCCGGTGACAATCTGGAAATTTCGGACAACGGCTTGATGGGAATCATCCGTCATTACACCAAGGAAGCCGGCGTACGAAATCTGGAGCGCGAAATTGCGTCGATCTGCCGCAAAGTCGCCGTCGAAGTGCTGAAGAAGGATCATCCCACGAAAGTGGTCGTGACCGGAAAGAATCTCGGCAAGTATCTTGGTCCAGCCCGCTTCCGCTATGGGAAGGCGGAACTGGAGCAGAAGGTTGGCGTTGCGACCGGGTTGGCGTGGACCGAGCTCGGCGGGGAGCTGTTGGGAACCGAAGTCACGGTGATGCCCGGCAAAGGGAAACTGATCATCACCGGGCGCCTTGGCGACGTCATGCAGGAGTCCGCCCAAGCGGCACTGAGCTACGTCAGGTCCCGCGCCGATGAGCTAGGGTTGGAGCGTGACTTTTACCAGCGGGTGGATATTCATATCCACGTTCCAGAGGGCGCGACACCGAAGGATGGCCCCTCGGCTGGTATCACCATGGCTACCGCGCTGGTCTCGGCGCTCACCAAGATTCCGGTGCGTAACGACCTTGCCATGACCGGCGAGGTCACCTTGCGTGGGCGCATTCTGCCGATCGGCGGACTGAAAGAGAAAGTCCTCGCGGCGCATCGTGGCGGGATCAAGACCGTGCTCATCCCCGCGGAGAACGAGAAGGATATCCGCGAGATTCCGCAGACGATCTTGCGCAACATCAAGATCGAGACCGTGGACCATATGGATCAGGTGCTGCGCCGTGCCCTGGTTCTCGAGAATCCGCAAGACTTCTTGAAGAGGCCAGTACCGCCAGCTGAGGTCGTGCCCCCGCCGTTTGAGGCGCCAGCAGCGCCTGCGGGCGACATCGTTACCCACTGACAGTTTGTTGACTTAGTGGAGGGGGGCTGTTATA
>CAZTDK010001238.1:0-1513 GCA_964611965.1 uncultured Binatia bacterium (SeqCode)
CAAATGTGCATCCTCAGCGCCTCCGCGTCTCTGCGGTGAGTTCCTTTCTGTCACATTAGGGCTAGCAGCCCGTCGGACTCGGAAGAAGAAATTGGAAAACCGGAAACAGGAAACCGGAAATTAAATACTGGTCAATGGACCATCCACCCCATTTGCCTGCTTTCCGTTTCCTGTTTCCGGTTTTTCATTTTCCTAGGAGCCTGTCGGACTTGGCAGTGCCAAGCGACCAAGTGCGACAGCCGGTTGCCAGCCTCGCTTCATCAGGGTGACGTGGTCGCTGCGCCGCCAGCGGGCCGGGAGCGACCAAACGTACGGTACACGGCGAACGCGATCACCAACGCCAGCACACCGATGACGAGAATCAGCCACAGGTACTGCTGGGCCTTCACGGCGCAGATCAGCGTCAGTCCCAGCAGTAAGCCGACGGGCATGAAGAGCCACTCGAAATGGACGCCCGCCAGGAAGCAGCCGACAGCGAGCAGCAGCAGGGCGTTGAACCCGGTCGCAATACTCGTCTCGTCGCCGGTGCCGCGCACGTAGAAGTCGAGCGCCACGGCGCCGCCGACGCCGAGCCAATGGAGCAGCTGGCGACCGACCATGCCGAGGCCGAACGTCGCATCATGCCGCGAGCGCAACCAGGCCGTGACGATGCACAGCAGGCCATAGACCGGCACGAGCACCACCCAGTATTCGCGCGCTTTGGTTGAACGGGCGGTGATCAAGCCGACGCCGATCAATGCCAACACCACCATGATCACCGCCACGACGGCGCCGGTCTTCCAGATGCGGCCGAGCGTGAAGCTCGAATTCCGCGGCGCCGGTGCGTCGTTGTGCAGCGGTGGCAAAGCTGCCGGCGCGCTCATTGCCGTGACCTTTCAACGAGCCCGAATACCAGAACACCAATGGACCGATTGCTCATAGTCATCTCCTCCCACGCAGCGCGGGCTGAGTTGAGCATTGAGGGTATGATCGGTCAACACCAGGGGCGCTGATGCCGAGACCGACCGGCTCACACAATCCCGATCTCCGTCTCGACAAAGTCGCGCACCGCTGCGTCCCAGACGAACACCTTGGTGGCGCGTACCGCGCGGGCGCGCACCGACATGACGATCTGCCCGGCGTGCGGATAGTTGGGCTCGTCCCACCCGCCGAACGCTTGCGTGCGATCCTCTTCCGAAAAGTACGCCTCGTGCTCCGGATGCGAGTGATAGATGGCGCGCAGCCGCAACTCGCCACGCTCGGCGCGCATCAGGATCGATGCCGCTTCCGGGCCCATCGTGTAGGCAATTGCGGCGGTACGCGGGAACTGCTCCGGATCCTTTTCGTGCAGCTCGTTCTGAATATTCGTGACGCGCACCACTTCTTCCCGGCCGTTGCGCTCGATGATCATGCCGCAGCACTCGTCCGGATAGGCTTCGCACGCGTGCGCCTGGATGGCTGTGAGGCTCGTCTGGCTGAGCGAGAAGGGCATCATATCTCCTTGGCTTGAGAGACGGTTTCTCTGAGAGAAAGT
>CAZTDK010001239.1:0-1510 GCA_964611965.1 uncultured Binatia bacterium (SeqCode)
ACGGCACGATGCCATTCTTTTTTCACCGCCATCTTTCTTCACCTGCGGCGATGCGACGCTGAACGCACCCCGGATCTTCATTGCATCGGTGTCGGCCGCCGGCCGCACCAGTCACCCCTCTGGCTGCAGAACCGACGCGCCCGTACAGACCGCGCCGGCTCCGTTGATGCGCACGCGCATCCCAGAAGATCGGAGGTTCCCCGTCGTGTCCATGTGTCCAGTGACAACTCCTGTGGCTCGCCGGGCGCGCGGTGCCGCCTGTCTGCACCGCCCCTCCGGGGTTCACACCTTCGCGGGCTCACGACGCGGGCGTCCGGTCTCTCTCCGCAGCGGGACATTCTTGGTGAGCGCGGCCGCCATTCAACTTTGATGGTTGCGAACCAACCCCTGAACAGGCTTACCGCGCGCACCAAGCTCCCCTCAGCAGAAGCTCTTCGTTACATCGAAGGCCACCTGATCGCGCACGATAGAGTACGCCGCCCGCGCCAGCTTGTGGGCCACCGTCTTGCGGGCCACGATCGCGTTGGTGCGCGCCGCCTTGCGGTCGTGATACCGCCGGATCGGCTCCGAGTACCGCCGTGCGAACTGGGCCGCTTCGATGAAGGCCCAGGCCAAGTAGCGATTGCCGCTCTTCACATTGCCCACCCCTTTCTTCTTCCCGTTGCTTACCCGCTGGCTGCCCACACACCGACAGTACGACGCGAACTGCCCGACGCTGCCAAAGCGCGCGATGGTGCCGATCTCCAGCATGATGGTCAGGGCGAGGATGGTCCCCACCCCGGGAATCGACTGCAACTGCTGAAACTCCCGCCGCATCTTCGCCCGCGCTAGCACCGTGCGCTCGAGGGCCGCGATCTGCTCACTGAGGCAGTGGACCACCTGCAGATTTGCCCCCAGGGCCAGCGCGACATCGGCCTGCGGCATCAGCGCGGCCAACGCCTCCACCGTCAGCGTCTTGAACATCTGACCGCCCACGCGTACGCCGCGGCTGCGCTGCACCTGATTCTGCAGGCTCAGGATATTCGCCGTGCGCTTGCGCAGCAGATCGCGTACGCCCCGCTCGGCCGCTGGATAGATGTAACCCGTCGGCAGGATGCCCAAGCGTAACAACTCCGCCAGCCAGCGCGCGTCCGTCTCGTCGTCGCTGTGCTTGAGCCCACTGTACACCCGGATCGCCGTCGGGTTGGCCAACCGAACCCGATAGCCGGCCGCCATCAAGCCGTCGACCAGCCAGTACCAATTGAACGTGGACTCCACCACCACGCCCTCGAGCACCTCGCGATACGGCGCCAGCACCGCCGCAATGGCGTGGAGCTCGTTGGGCAGCCGCCGCCGATACAGCAGCTGGCCCGTGCTGTCGATCACTGCCACCACGCTGTTGGTCGAATGCAGATCGATCCCACTGTAGACTGCGTTCATCTGTACACCTCCTCGCCACGGGTTGGGGTGTTGGTTCGCACCCTGCACCCTACAACCCGTGGGCCGAGGCCTTCCAGATGATCTTCAACTT
>CAZTDK010001240.1:0-1509 GCA_964611965.1 uncultured Binatia bacterium (SeqCode)
GTCGACATAGGTCGGGGTGAAGCCGCCGAAGAGCTGACCGCGTGGATTCTTTACGTGCGCCGGCACGTGCGCTTGGAGGCGCAGGACGCCCGCGCCTTCCTCGATCAGCTTCCACTCGTAGGCTTCGAGGAAGTCGCCGGCGGGATGACCCTTGCCAAGGAGCTGGCCCGGCTTGCGGTTTGTCCACGCCCGCACAAACGGCTTGCTTTGCGATACGTCGCTCATCGACGCATCATTATGGGGACGCGTGCAATGGGTCAATCACGGGCTGGAGGGACGGACAGAATCACTGAGCAGCGACAGTGGTGGCGATCGTGCTTGACACGTTGCAGCGGCATCCTCTATCGTACCCTCCACTTGAAAATTCTAATGCTATGTCCCTTGAGAGCCTCAAGCTTCTAGAAACCAAGATCGGCGAGTTCGCCGATCAGCACGAGCGCGTGCGGCAGGAGCACGACTCGCTCGTCCAGCGCTTCAAGGAACAGGAGAAGCAGCTGGCGGCCGCGAGCGCTCAGCTCAAACAATATGAGGTGGAGCGCTCGGAGATTCGGACGCGTCTGGAACGCATCCTCAGTCGCCTGGAGGGCCTGGATCTCACCTAGAATCTGTCGGACCTTCCGAGAATGGAAATGGAAAACCGGGAATGGCAAAGAAATCCGGATAATCCTCTACCGCTCCTTATTGGTCGGTTTCTGGGGAGGCCATTCTGTTGGGGTCTGTGGTGAGCGTCATCGCTTCAAGCCCTTTGCCCGAGCGCCGACCGGGCGCAGCTCGATGAAACGACCTCTGGACGTGGAGATCATGGGACAACGACTCACCGTTGCCAGCGACGATGGAGACGACCACGTTCGACAGGTGGCGGAATACGTTGACCGGCAGATGCGCCAGCTGGGTGGCAATCTGACGGCTGCGAGTATGATACAGCTGGCCTTGCTGACGGCATTGAACATTGCCAGCGAATATTGGAAACTGCAGCATGAACAGGAGGAGTTGCACCGAACGATTAATCGCCTGTCGCAGCGCGTGCTGGCACGGCTGGAACACTGAGGCAGCGGGTCGGAAAGGAGAAGGCTTCGCAAGGTAGCGACTCTCGTGAATTTAACGGATGCGCGTTGCTCAGGGTTGACCCAGACTTTCCGCAGAGGCGGTTCCGTGGCCCAGTCGGGCACCGGGTCGAAGTGAGTGAGGCGTGCGGCATGTCGTCAGGGGAGCGGGAGTTGGTACCGAATGGGGTTGTATGGGTTGGCTGTGGGAAGACGTTCGCATTTGGGTCACATGGATTGGGTTGTTAACATGCAGGGGGTCAGCGATCTTGAAAAAGGAACCGATTTCGATCTGGGCAGGACGGATGTTGCGCGCTTTTCAGGTCCGCCAGTGTCGCGAGTTTCGGAGTCCCCCGCCGCACGGTAGATAACCGACCACCCATTTCGAGCCTGCTGCCGCCCTTCGCCCCGGTCGAACAGACCGGAACATGAACGTTGAGAAGCGTGTAATACGGCAGGCACGGAG
>CAZTDK010001241.1:0-1508 GCA_964611965.1 uncultured Binatia bacterium (SeqCode)
GACTGTCAGCCGATCCGGGTCGGAAGGGAGTTTCCAATGAATCGGCGCATTTTCGCACTGCTTGTGAGGCACATCACGCAATCCAGCCGCTGGGCGCTTGCTCTGCTGGCGGCCCACGGGGTTGCGGTGACGGCACATGCCGCAATGCCGTACAAGTTTTCGAGCGCACTCACGACGACGGGCACGATCAGTATTCCGGGAACCACCAAGGTGGTGCCGCGACTACTGCCGACGAGCAAGTTCATGTTCAACAGCAACGGCGTCTTGACCGTCTCGCTGCAAGGCGTGCGCGATGCCGCCGGTAAGTTGGTCACCACAACCAAGGATCCGGCCGATCCGTTCGCCGTCTCCGGTGACGAGTACATCGTCACCGTGCATGCTGCACCGCTGAATACTCCGGGGCTTGAGTTTGAACTGGCCATACCGGTGGAGTTGAAGGCTGGCGCTGGCAAGACGGTCATGGACCTTCAGTACCTCGTCGATCAGGGGCTCAACTATCTCAACTTCAAGTACGGCACGGGTGGTCCGCTGCAGGTGGCTGCGCAATCGGTCCTCGTCTGGGCGCCGAACAAGAGCGCGATCCTGAGCCCGGAATGTACGAGCGGTGCGCTGACTCGCCCGAACACGGCGGCCTCGTGGGTGGGCGGGTTCACCGCGAACTATTGGCTGCCACCGACGACGGGTGGGCCGGCGGTCAATCCCTGCACCAGCGGCGCTCCGGTCGACATCGTGGGGGTCTCCGGCATTACCGTCAACCCGGGCGGGGGCTCGCACGGTGGCGGTTGCCAGATCGGATTGCCTGCCAGCGGCACCGCGGCGTGGCTGTTGCTGATGCCCGCCGCCGGTCTCTTGATGCGCCGCCGGCGTGCGCGTTAGCGGCGTCCCGCTCAGCGGCGACTTCACTCGCATCACTCATGGCAGCGGTACTCGCGATCGATCGCGCAGCGGGGCGGCAGATGGGCCCGGCGTTTGCCCTACTCGCTCACGAACGCGGCCACGTCGTCGCGCCAGCGGTCGTTGGAAGGGGGCATGATGAAGGTGTGATCGGCGCCGATCGATTTCCACAGTTCGATACGCTTGCCGCTCGTACAGCCGTGGAACCGGTAGATCTCGGTCTCGGCCGGATTCCCGTCAACCGTGAGGGCCTGGAAATAGTCGCGGCTCTCGATCAGATCGGGTGGTTCGGCACAACCAGCGACATGCGCCCAGCGGCCGATCGCGGCCTCGGCGCCGACGGTGTTGATGTGGTTCGGGTCGGCATTCGGCGGAAGGTTGGGCTCGTACAAAACGGTGTCGTCGGCGGTGCCTTGCGTGTGCACGATGTCGACGGGCTTCGGATCGCGGCAGGAGGAGGGGTCGAGATAGACGGAACCAGCGAGGACAACAATTCGGTCGACTGGCACCGGGTGCTCACAGATATAGCGGTAGCTCATGTAGGCACCGTTCGAGTGCCCGACCAGCCGGATGCGCTTGGAATCGACCGCGTAGATGCTCATTGCCTCCTTCAT
>CAZTDK010001242.1:0-1504 GCA_964611965.1 uncultured Binatia bacterium (SeqCode)
CTCTGGAGCGATTTGATCAGCTTGAGGAAATTGCGTCGATCCGCGAGGATTATAGCCCTGCCATCGCACACGAACTCTATCAAAGCCATCATTGCGGGTTCTACACGGAGGTGGTGCTTATACTCTCTGCCATGGCGGTGAAGTCCGAGCGGGCACACGCACCTGATACCGCCCTCTTGGTTGCCGTCCATGGCCTCATGGAAGAACGTCTCGTAAAGCCAATGAACCGTATTTATCACTGCGACGGCGGGAGCAAGCCGCGCACTCAGCGGCGTAAGTAGTGACTGACACATGAAAGCTATTGTGACGCTGCACGCATTCGCATTTTTGGTGCTGGCCCTTGCTGGGTGTAGGCCCATACCGCAACTTGTCATTCCAGCTACTCCAGACGGCCTGGCGTGCTGGCGGCAATGTCAGCAGACCTTTTACACCTGCAAAGGAAGCTATAGGCCACCCACCACCGACGCCGGAGCCGTGCTTTCGCTCTTGAGCGGCGATCCATGCGTCGGTGCAGAACAGTCATGCTTATCCACTTGCCCAGGTGCCTACATGAGCAATGGGCCGCCGCCACCGCCTGTCTATGTGCCGCCCGTATCGCAGGCCGCGAAGCCGATCGCCCATGGACATGACGGCAATCTCCCGCCAGAGCTACTGCAACCAATTCCAAGCGATACAGATCAGCAAGGCCATACCGGAAGCCGGGTGTGCGCGAATGCAGATTGCACTGAGACACGCGAAAAATAGGGGAAGGGGAAGGAAATGATAACTGAACGGAGTCTATTGAGCGGAATTCTGTCCGCGATTGGCGCACTTGCAAGGGAACTGACCGGCAAGACGCTGGTCGTCCGGTTGTGCGACGACGAAGGGAGACCTTGCGAGTTCTATTTTGATGGCGTTAATGCACGGCTCGTCCCTTCGGACTCTGCCGTAGCTCTGGTTTCAGCGATGATAACGCCGTCTGCTCATCCTGAGCTAAGGCGTCCCACGCCTGACGATAGTCCTGATCAAGGGCATGCCACCGAGAAAGAAGCTCAGCTATTTGCTGTCCCGTTGGAAGG
This sequence comes from uncultured Binatia bacterium (SeqCode), assembly GCA_964611965.1. GTDB lineage: Bacteria > Desulfobacterota > Binatia > HRBIN30 > HRBIN30 > CAZTDK01. The sequence goes on from CAZTDK010001242.1 coordinate 1,059, forward strand.
CTCTGCGCCGATATCGTCAGCGGTGAATCCTTGATGTGGTCTGGGAATGGTGGACCGTCAGTAATGACCACCCATTGCCAAGACTTTCCGCTCCCAGGCGACACGCCATCATGTTTCCCCGATAAATATTGGCTTGCTCGATGGAGGGGCGCCAAGCCATCCTCGACGGTCTTGACGCACTCATCGAGCGCCTTTTTAGCTGCCAGTAATTTATCGAATGCCTGTGACATTAAGGCCTCCGTTAGTTTGTCTTCCCCCAGCGCGCCTTGGCCGCGAGCTTCCCAATGTCCGAGCGCCGCTTCTTGCTCAGGGCCGCAGCGCGGGCAGGTCCGCCCTTCAGTCCGCCGAGATGCCCGAGCATTTGCGCAGCCGGGTTCTTTTCGGTGGCCCTCGGTTTCGGCGCTTGGCCTGTCGCAATCTGGACGATGCGAAAGGCGAGTTCGTTG
>CAZTDK010001243.1:0-1500 GCA_964611965.1 uncultured Binatia bacterium (SeqCode)
CGCGGCTCCGAATCCGCTAACGAGGTGGAAGAGGAAATGCGCCGCCCACATGGCGAGCCCCAGTGGAATCAACGCGAGGGTGAAGCGGCGGCGGAGCTCGCCGGCTCGTGCCTCGGGCACCGCCGCCACGCGCCCTGCCAGCACCGCGAGACCGGTGACCATGAGCGGTGCGATGACCAGCGCGAGCAGGAGCATGACCCCCATGACCGGTTTCGCGCTCGCGAGCCCGAGCCGGCCCGCAACTCCGTGCTGCCATGCGGTCACCGGCGCGACCATGGCTGCGGCGCTGGTGAAGGCACCGAAAACGAGCACCAGGGCGAGCGCCGTGACGTCGGCGCGGCGCGACAGCCGGCCCAAGGACGAACGCTGCGCGTCGTGCAAGAGATCGCTCCCCGGCAGCACGGTGAGGATGCCGATGTTGTCGTGCGGGCAGGCGTGGATGCAATCGAGACAAAACGTGCAGTCGAGGTTGCCGACTTTTCGCGGGAGAAACAGCTCGAGCTCGCAGCCGCGGTGATGCGGATTGCCGCGCAGGCAGTCGTGTGTGGTGCAGCTGGCGCAGACCTGCGGCGCACGCACCCGTACCTCGAACGGTGACAGCATCGACTGGATGAACTGGAACTGGCCGATCGGGCAGACGTACTTGCAGAAGCTGGCACCCGCGAACAGCGTGTCCACAACCAACGCGCCGGCGAAATACGCCAGGATGAGCCATGCCGTCCACCACGGGCTGTCCCAAAGATCGAAGATCTCGTAGGCCCAGAGGAACGCGATCAAGAGCCCGACGGCGAGCCATTTCGATCGCAGCCGCTGCGGCCAACTGTGGCGCGCGAAGCCCAGCCGGCGTCCCCACTCGCGCGGCAGCATGAATGGACAGGCCAGACAGAAGAGGTTGCCGGCGGCCAGCAGCGCCATCACGGTGAACCCACGCCAGTACGTCCACGGGATGATGCCGGCAAGATTCATGGGACTCATCTGCGGCCCCAGCAGGCCGTCGGTGACTACCGCGGCTGCCAGCCCGAGCGTGACCACCTGTGCCGTGCGCCGGAAGTACGGCCACCGGAACAGTCGACCGATGCCGGGGAGCGTGAGGAGATCGAGCGTGCGGCGGAAAGCGCTCGTCTCGAGAACCGAACGCGCGCGAAGGCGGGCAGTGAGCATCGCAGGGACCGAACTCATCTTCCAACCTCTTGGGAAGAAAAGGGGGCTTTCGGAACGTATGGTGCCCCCCTCTCTTTCCAAGAGAGGGGGAACAAGGGGGTGAGATTGAAAGCGTGGAAGTGGGGTCCCCACAACCCGCTGCGGCGACAGCATTCGCAGCATGATCAGCGCGCCCGGAATGAGAAAGACCAGTGATGCCGGCACCCACATGATGGCGCCGGCGGCAACCTGATCGTCAAGTGGCGTGCCGCCTCCCAGGCGCGGCACATTGGCGTAGAAGGGGTAGATGAGCCGATCGGAGAAGGTGAAGAAAGCGGAGAAGATGGTGTTCTGCACGTC
>CAZTDK010001244.1:0-1498 GCA_964611965.1 uncultured Binatia bacterium (SeqCode)
TCAGGCGGCTCGATCGGCTCTTGAAAACGGCCTGATTAATGTCACATCAGGGCTAGATTGGACTCATTGTGAATAGGCCGCGTTAGCAGCCTGTCGGACTTGGAAATGCGCAGCGACCCAATCCTGCCCTGAGGCTCCCCGAGGGGGGGGCGGCCCATAGAAAAGACGCCGACCGCAGGTCCGGGTCAGTCGGCGGCGTCGCTCTCCGCGTCGGCCGTGGCGGCGGCAGGCTTCTCCGACGGCGGTGCGTAGCTGAACGTCAATGCGGCCTCCGCCGTGTCGATCTCCACCCTGCCGCCCTCACGCAATCGCCCGAAGAGGATCTCATCGGCGAGGACACGCTTGATCTCGGTCTGGATGAGTCGCGCCATCGGACGCGCGCCGAAGGTCTTGTCGTAGCCCTTCTCCGCGAGATACTGCCGCGCTGCTGGGGTCAGCTGGATGAAAACCTTCTTCTCGTTGAGCTGGGCGTCGAGCTCCATGACGAACTTGTCGACGACGCGCTCGATGATTGCCGGCGAGAGTGAGGCGAACTGGATCATCGCATCGAGCCGGTTGCGGAACTCGGGGCTGAAGAGCCGTTCGATGGCCTTCGTCCCCTTGTGCTCGTTCGTCTGCCCGCCGAAGCCGATGGCTGCCGCCGCCATCTCCTGCGCTCCGGCGTTGGTGGTCATGATCAGGATGACGTTACGGAAGTCGGCCTTGCGACCGTTGTTGTCGGTCAACGTCGCGTGATCCATGACCTGCAGGAGAATGTTGAAGAGGTTCGGATGCGCCTTCTCGATTTCGTCGAGCAGCAACACCGCATGCGGGGTCTTGCGGACGGCGTCGGTGAGCAGCCCGCCTTGATCGAAACCGACATAGCCCGGCGGCGCGCCGATCAGCCGCGAGACGGTGTGTGCCTCCATGTATTCGCTCATGTCGTAGCGCAGGAACTCGATGCCGAGGACCGATGCAAGCTGCTTGGCCACCTCGGTTTTGCCGACCCCCGTCGGACCGGCGAACAGGAAGCAGCCCACCGGCTTTTCCGGGTGGCCGAGGCCGGCGCGCGCCAGCTTGATCGCCGATGCCAGCGTGGTGATCGCTTCGTCCTGGCCGAACACACTGAGCTTGAGATCGCGCTCGAGGGCCTCGAGCCGCTCGCGGTCGGACACCGACACGCTGCGCGGCGGGATCTTGGCCATCGTCGCGACAATATGCTCGATGTCCTTGGTGCGCACCACCTTCTTGCGTTGGCCGGGTGCCTGCATCTGCAGCGTCGCGCCGGCTTCATCAATGACGTCGATGGCCTTGTCGGGCAGATGGCGATCGTTGATGTGACGCGCCGACAGCTCGGCGGCGGCGCGCAGGGCCCCGCGTGTATAGGTGACGCCGTGATGCTCCTCGTAATGTTTCTTCAGTCCCTTGAGGATCTCGTGCGTCTCGTCGACGCTTGGCTCGGGAATCTCGATCTTCTGGAAGCGCCGCGCCAAGGCGCGATCGCGCTCGAAGTAGCTCT
>CAZTDK010001245.1:0-1495 GCA_964611965.1 uncultured Binatia bacterium (SeqCode)
CTTGAAGCTGTCACCGAGCGCGACGCGTAACTCGCCGATTGATTTGCTGAGCACGGACTCGGTGACCGCGAGACCCGGCCAAACTCCGTCCAGGAGGTCATTCTTGGTGACCAGCGTGCCCGGCCGCTCGACCAGGTAATGCAGCACCGACCACGTCTTGGGCCGCAATGGAACGTCGCGGTCGTCGTGCAGCAGCCGGCCGGCACGCAGATCCATACGGAAGGATGCGAAGCTGATAGCCGCGGGAGCAGCGGCCTGCGATGCCCGTTGATCGGCGCTCGCCTTCTTTGGAGGATCGGGTGCAGTCAACGGAAAATCTGTAGCACGTTCTCCCTTTTGCGCCCAGGGCATGCTGGTGCCCAAGCAGGTGGGGCGCCATAGTGCGCACCCCACCACTCAGCAAGTTCTGGTTTCCCGTTCTTGGTTTCTTTTCGAGCTGCCGACGTTGCTTCTGGGTTCCGGGAAACCTCAGAGACCCCGCTCATGGGCTTCGGAAACGGCGTCACGCGATGGCGCGGCCGTCCCACGCGATATCGAAGAACTGCGCCTCCATGAGGTCGGAGTGCTTGTGTTTCTTGACGTGCATGCGGTGGCGGAAGGCGAAGACGTGCGAGTACGACAGCACAGAGTACAGCAGCGGCCGCGCGTCGCCGCCTTCGCTGTACAAGTCCTTGCCGCCGGTCAACAGCTCGTGCAGATCGTTGGGAATGTCCCGTGGGTTACGGAACATGTCGCGGATGATTGCGATGGCGATCTGCTCGCGTACCCCCGGCTTGACCACGATCGGCGCCGGCAGCGCCGGATTGAATACGGCATCGGACAGATCCTTTGGCTCCATCATGAACACCCCGGCGGTCGGCCGCGGGTTGCACTCGACCATGTAGAGGCCCTTGTCGGTCTTCATGTAGTCGAAGGAAATCTGCCCGTGCCAGTTGAGTGCCTCGATGTAGGTCTTGGCGATCTCGACGCTCTGCGGCTCGTCGACGGAGATGAACTCGATGCCGCCGGCGTGCTCGATGGTCATTGGGTGCTCGTAGGTGCAATGTGCCGCCAGCTTGCCGTGCTGTGCGACGCTGAAGCTGCAGATGTCTTTGCCGTGGATGAACTCCGAGACCAGCCAGGGCGCGTCGGGCGCCGGCTGGATGTCGTCGAGCTTCACGGCGCCGGCGAGCGGCCCGGTATTGGTGAGCAGCTCCACACCGCCGCGGGAAAAGGCGGCGCGCGCAAAGTACTCGGGGAACTCGGCGACGGCCGCTTTGAGCTCCGCCTGGCTGGTGACGGTCTTGGTGCGCGCGATCGGCAGCCCGAGCTTCTGCGTCAGTTCGGTGAATGTCGCCTTGTTGTGCACGCGTGCCAGGGTTTCGAAGGGCGGACAAAAGACCGACGTCAGCGGCGCCAGTTGGTCCATGTGCTTGGCGATGTAGAAGACTTCCTCGAAGCACGGCCCCAGGATGTCGATCTTCTGTGTGCGAATGAGGTCCTGCAAATCCGCGAT
>CAZTDK010001246.1:0-1493 GCA_964611965.1 uncultured Binatia bacterium (SeqCode)
GAGCCTGATCCGTATCCATGCGGCGGCCTGCTGCGATGGCTTCCACCACCTGATCATAGAGATCGTGCACCACGCTCTCCGTCATCTCGCGGTGCGCAGCCGACATGTCGGAACGCGTAAAGGTTTCGGCCGCCGACTTGTACTTGCCCATCTGGATCAGCTCGGCCTGGATCCCGAGCTTTTTCAGGCCGCCGGCGACGAACGTCACTTCGGAAGACAAGCCCGCGATATCCAGCGTACCGGCCGGCGCAAGCACGATCTGCTCGGCAGCCGACGCCAGCACATACTCTTGCAGGCCGGCGTGCGAGCAATAGACCCATACGTGCTTCCCCGCCGCGCGCAGTGCAACCAAGCTGCGGTGCAGCTCCTGCAGCTTGGCCCACCCTGCGCGCACGTCACCGCAGCGGACGAGCACGGCTTGCAGCTGCGGATCCTCGCGCGCCCATCGCAGCATTGCCAGCAGGTTGAAGTAGTCGCCGCGGTGCTGCCGCGGCCACCCGAAGATGCTCGGTTCGACCGCGTCCTCTGAAAGCTCACCTTCGATGTGAAGCTTGAGTATACCGTACGGCCCGCGACGTCCGAGCAAACGGAGCACGATCTCCGACGCCGCCCAGTACGCGCGCGCCACATAGCGAACAACTTGGCGCAGCATTGGAACGTCTTAGCAGCTGACGGCCGGGCGCAAAAGCAAAAAAACGGCGGTGGGAAGCTCCCACCGCCGTTTGAAGCACCACTGCGCGCGGTGATTACCGCGCGTTCGCTTGCTTGGGCAGGCTCTCAGCAGGCCTTGCCTTCGCACCTACCGGGGCGAGCTGGACGACCTTGCCGCGTGCGCCGCCACCGGCGAGCTGACGATCACGCCACGCCAAGAGGCCACGCCGCAGGTATTCCGCGTTGATTTGCAGGAGGTCGCACACGTTTTCAAACGAAAACGGCCAACTGCGGTCGTCCGAGCCGATCCATTCCTCGGCATCGAGATAGAGCTGGCGTGCCCTCCGGTCGCGTGCCGCGAGGTGCTTCTGGAAACAGTCGACGGCATCCTGCAGAACCGCAACAACCAAGCGCCGCTCGGGCTCGTGCGCCCCCTTACGTCGCAGCGCCGAGAAATACTGCGATGGCAAGAGGGTATCCGGCTGGAGCAAATGAGCAAAGGTATCGCTTACCACATTATCAGCCATTCGTCGTGCTCCTTGACTATCCACGCCGGATTAGACGGCGATCTCCCTCGATGTATTCAGTGCACGAATTGGGTTTAAATCCGCCAGCGTCTTGTCGGCAAAGTACTCCAACATTCGCCGCTGCCCTTCCTGCCAGATGCCCTGCATGTTGCAGCTGGATAGCACAGAACAGTCGTGCTGCTCGCTGACGCAGATGTTGAGCGAGATCGGACCATCAACCGCCTCGATAACATCGCGGAACGTCACCTGGTCAGGCAGGCGGGCCAAGGTGTAGCCTCCGTGTGCGCCACGTTGCGATTTCACCAGATCGGCCCG
>CAZTDK010001247.1:0-1488 GCA_964611965.1 uncultured Binatia bacterium (SeqCode)
AGCCGGCCGTTTCCCAACGGGCGGCTGCGATCCCGCGACGCGCCCATCTTCTCCTCGTCTGCGTCTTCCTCGCGGGCCCCTGCAGCTGCGCGCACCGGACGCCATACTACCGGAAGGATCAAGTGCACCAGGTCGCGCCCCTCGGCGGCGCAGAGATTGATCACCGGCTGTTGCTGATCGGCGACGCCGGCGACCCTGACCGCGCCGGCGAACCCACGTTGCAGTTGCTGGCGCAGCGCGTGAGAGAGCTGCCAGAGCGCACGACGGTAGTGTTCCTTGGCGATAATGCCTACGAGCGCGGTATGCCGGAGCCGGTGGAACAGCCGAGCGACAAAGCCGCCGACGTTGCGAAGCAGGTCGTTGACACCGTCTTTCTCGACCTCTTCGCCAATCGCGAACAAGCCGAGCGCGTCCTGAACGCGCAACTCGACGTGGTCCGGGGCACCGCGGCGCACGTGATCTTCATCCCAGGAAATCACGATTGGGACCAATTCGAAGTCGGCGGCTGGCGTCGCATCCAGGAGGAGGAGAAATTCATCAAGACGTCGGCTGCAGACAGTGGCATGGACGGGACCATGCTGCCAGCCGGCGGCTGTCCGGGCCCGGCTCCGGTGGCTCTCGGCACCAGGGGCGAGCTCATCGTCCTCGACACCGAGTGGTGGCTCGACAGCCGCGTGGACGGCAAGCCGACGACCGAGAACAACCCGACCCACTGCGCCTACACCACCGAACGGCAGGTGCGTGATGCGCTCGTGGCACAGCTCGAGGAGGCATCCAATCAGCATCGCTGGTCGATCGTCGCGGGGCATCATCCGCTCGAAAGCAACGGGCCGCACGGTGGGTTCGTCGATCCGCTGACGCACATCTTTCCCTTTCAGATCGTGCGCCACTACGTTCCCTTTTATATCGAGTGGATTCCGCTTCCCCTGGTCGGCTCGCTTGTGGTCGCGTTGCGTTCTTGCTGCTCGCCGAGCGTGCAAGACATGTCAAACCGCCACAACCGACACATGCGCAACGCGCTCAGCCGCTCCCTGCTGGAGGCGCAGCGCCACGGCGCTGCGCCGCTCGCGTATGCCGCGGGCCATGACCACAGCTTGCAAGTGTTCGAAGCGTCCCACGGCGCGCGCTACCTGCTCGTCAGCGGCCTCGGATCGCACGCGCGCGCCTCCGACGTCGGCAGCAGCAGTCGGACACTGTTCGCGCACTCGAATTCAGCGCACCCCGGGTTCATGGAGGTCGACTTTCTGTGCGATGGAAGCGTGCGCCTCGCGGTGCTTGAATCTGCCGATGACCCCGCCGCCGGAGCCGAAGTGTTCTCGTCGTATCTGGCGCGGCCCGGTGCGTCGCCGGAGGACGCGGGCACCGCGAGCGGTGGTCGGTAACCGGGCCGCCGCCCGTGCGGCAACAGCCCGGATTGCACTGACAGAGAGTGGTGGCTCACAAGGAAAGGGATACTGGCCACGATGCAAGCAAACCTACCGTTCTCAC
>CAZTDK010001248.1:0-1485 GCA_964611965.1 uncultured Binatia bacterium (SeqCode)
TGCTCACGGCATCGGCAAGCGCGTTCGAATAGCTGAGCGATTTCGGCACAAAATCCGGTGGATGGGATTGTGGCGAGGCCACGCCTTCTTCCTCACGCGCCGCCGCCCGACGAAGCGCGTGCCGCATCGTACTCGGGAGCGTTTTCCAGTTGTTCGAGATCATCGAATCCAATGCGGCGGATCAGCCGGCTGGTGGCGCAGATCAAGCGCGCCGCCCGGTCGGGGTCGGCGTTGAAATGCTGGTGCACGGTGTTGGGCGGGATGTAGACGGAGTCGCCTTGCTCCCATTCCCAGCGGCTCGGTGTCTCGTCGACCTTCCAGTGGTAACGCTCGCCGATTTCGTAATCCACATCCCAATGCAGATCATAGCCCTTCCCTTCCAGCACGAAGATGTATTCCTCGGACATGTGTCGGTGTTTCCCGGAGCGGCTCCCCGGCGGGATGATCTGCATATAGACATCGAGCGATTCGATCCGGACGTCGAGGTGCTCATTGATCAGATGCTTGATGAGGCCATGGCGAGAATTCTCCCACGGCATCGTCTCCGGCTTGATGATCGTTCGGCCGCGGCCGCTGTGCGCGGCGCGCTGTTCCGATTTGCGCACCTGCTCATCGTAGAACCCCGCTTCGACAGTGCGGATCCCTGCCCGCTTTGCTTCTTCAAACAGCATCGTCTTTCAGCTTCTCACACGGGGGGTTCCGAAGGATCAGTGGGGATGAACAGTGGCTGGCCAGGGGTGCGGTCGGTCGGCTGGCGTTCGACGACCTCCTGCATGAGCAGGTTCATGAAGAGGTACGCCGGCTTGGATTTGATGACGATGGCGCGCGCTGGGCGCGCGGGATCGTCGTTGAAATGTTGGTGGACGCAGGAATTTTCGACGGCCACGACGTCCCCGGCCTCCCAATCGTGGCGCACCCCGTCGTGGATTTCGTGGCCCTTCCCGTCGAGGATGTAGAAAATCGCTTCGTTCATATGGCCGTGCTTTTGCGAACGGCCGCCCGGGGCAAGCACGACATAATGAGCGTAGAGCACCTGCGTGATGTGGGACTGCGGGGTGACGATATTGGCGTTGAAGTACTGCGGGCCCCAGCGCAGCTTGAGGTCCTTGCCTTTGATCACACGTGGAACACTGCGCAGGCGCTGCAGCTCGGCACGGAGGCTGTACGTCCGGCTACTGAGGCCGCGTACGAATACGCGCTTCTCCGGCAGCTGTTTGCCACGCTTCGCATACATCCGCTGCAAGGCGCGGTAGATGCGTACCCAGACCCGCTCCGCCCACCCATGATGTACCATCGCACGCATCTGCCCCTGTCGCCGCGGGCTTGTCAATCACCTCTCGGCCCCGAATCGGCGACCTTCACCACCGCTACGAACGGCGAGAGGCTACTTGAGCAGCGCCGATTGTATTTTGGCGAGAGCTAGCCCGGAAAATTCACGCGAGCCCCTAAAAACTCAGCCCCAACCGTGTTAACCCACTGAAACTG
>CAZTDK010001249.1:0-1483 GCA_964611965.1 uncultured Binatia bacterium (SeqCode)
AAGCGACTTCTGGAGCTGCGAGAGATCTGATGGCCCGCCCACGCAAACCCAAGCTTGCGGTTTGGAAATTCGCCTCCTGTGACGGCTGTCAGCTGAGCTTGCTCGACTGTGAGGACGAGCTCCTTGCAGTCGCCGATGCCGTGGAGATCGCCAACTTCGTCGAAGCGTCGCGCACTGTAATCAAAGGCCCGTACGATCTGTCGTTGGTCGAGGGGTCGATCACGACGGCGCACGACGCCGAGCGCATCCACGAAATTCGGGCCGTTTCCAAGCGGCTGGTGACCATCGGCGCCTGCGCCACTGCCGGCGGCATTCAAGCGCTGCGCAACTTCAAGGACGTGCGCGAACTCGTCGCCATCGTCTACGCCACACCGGCATACATCTCGACCCTCGACCGCTCCTCGCCGATCAGCGCGCACGTCCTTGTCGATTTCGAGTTGCGCGGCTGTCCCATCGACAAGCATCAGCTCGTGGAAGTGATCAGCGCCTTTCTGCACGGCCGCCAGCCGAACACGCCCGCCCACAGTGTCTGCGTCGAATGCAAGCTGCGCGGTGCGGTGTGTGTGATGGTGGCGCACGGAACGCCGTGCCTGGGACCGGTGACGCACGCCGGCTGCGGCGCGATTTGTCCGGCCTACCAGCGCGGCTGCTACGGGTGCTTCGGGCCGCAGGTGACCGCGAACACGCCGTCACTGAGTCAGTGGTGGAGCCGCCTGGGCGCGAAGGAGATCGATCTCGTGCGCGCCTTTCGCAGCTTCAATGCCGGGGCGGCGCCGTTTCGGCACGAGGCCAAGGCCCATGAAGCGAAAACGCACACGGGCAAGATCCACGAGAGCAAGGAGCCCAGCGCTCCATGACCGCGAAGACCCGCAACATCCGTGTCGACTACCTGGCGCGCGTCGAAGGTGAGGGCGCGCTGCATGTCAAGATCCGCGGCGACAAGGTCACCGACGTGCAGCTGCGGATCTTCGAGCCGCCGCGCTTCTTCGAGGCCTTGCTGCGTGGCCGCGCCTTCACCGAGGCCCCGGACATCACGGCGCGCATCAGCGGCATTTGCCCGATCGCCTACCAGATGAGCGCCGTGCACGCGATGGAGGATGCGTTGAGCGTCCGCGTCGACGGCCAGCTGCGCGCCTTGCGCCGGCTGCTCTATTGCGGCGAGTGGATCGAAAGTCATGCGTTGCACGTCTACATGTTGCACGCCCCCGACTTTCTCGGCTACCCCGACGCCATTCGCATGGCCAAGGATCATCGCGAGGCGGTGCAGCGCGGCCTGCAGCTCAAGAAGGCGGGGAACGACGTCGTCACCCTGCTCGGCGGGCGCGAGATCCACCCCATCAGCGTGCGCGTCGGCGGTTTCTACCGCGTGCCCACCTGCGCAGAGCTCCGGCCGTTGGCCGAGCGGCTGCAGTGGGCGCGTGACGCGGCGTTGGAGACGGTGCGTTGGGTGGGCGGTTTCTCGTTCCCCGATTTCGAATACGAT
>CAZTDK010001250.1:0-1483 GCA_964611965.1 uncultured Binatia bacterium (SeqCode)
GAGGAAGACGCAGACGAGGAGAAGATGGGCGCGTCGCGGGATCGCAGCCGCCCGGTGGGAAACGGCCGGCTGCGCGGGTGAGGATGCCTGCCGCGCCTTCTCGGTCGCCTTGTGACAATTGGTGGCGCGGCCGTCTCGGCTGCGCGGATGTTTCAACGGCCGACTACTCGGGATCATCGCTGTGCACGCCGCACTCAGAAATTCACCTGGAGAGCCGCGCCGCTCAGCGTCGGTGTTCGAAACCTCATGTGCACTCATTCCTTGCAACGGCAGCGATGCCGGCGCTTCCAAAGCCGAGCGTGATCCCAGAGCGAGCGTTGGATGCCGCCTCGGCGACACCGAGACGCGACTGTTCGATCTGCGCAACTGCGTCGGTGAAATTGGTCGCGACGTGCTGGGCCCCGTCGCTGAGGAGTTGGCGGGTGATGCTGAGCGGGTCGAAATGCGCACCGAGTGACAAGACGCAAATGGGCACGTCGGGGAAGCGGGTGTGAATTTGTCTGCAGAGATATCGGGCGTGATCCAGTTCCCGAGGACCTGCGGTCGGCGCCTCTTCTATGGTCCGCTCCTCCCTTTGGGGATCCTCAGGACAGGATTGGTCGCTAGGGGTTGCCAATTCCGAGAGGCTGCTAGGTGCAAGCGCTGCGATGCACAACATGTCGGGCAGGGTTTCCTCGATCGCGTCGAACACCTCGGAGGCGAGCGTGACCGGCGGCAGCTGTGCCAGTGTCCAGGTTGCCCCGAGCACTTGGCTCATCATCTCCACTGCGAGCTCGTCGGACGCGCTGCGTACCGGCACGCCGAGCAGCCGGCGCACGCGATCGGATCCACGTTGTTGATTCTGTCGGCTCGCCGTATCACGGTGGCGCAAGATCTCGCCGGTCGTGTGTATCACCCCCTTCTGCTCGGCAGACGAGATGGTTTCGCGGAGCCGATCTCGGTCGGCCAACAGCAGGGTCGGAACCACGACGCTGTCAAACACGATCGCGCGCGTCGCGGTGCCCAACTGCTGGTCGATGATCTCGGCGGCTTCGTCTGCGTCGCCGGCGAGCAGCCGCTGATAGAAGCGGTCAGCGGCATGCAGCGGCGCCTGATCGGAAAGCAAGACGGTGAGAAATTCCATCTCAGGGACGTGTTTGCCGATTGCCACCAAACACACGGCAATCGGCGTCGACAACAGCAGACCGACTGGGCCCCACAACCAGGTCCAGAAGATCGCCGAGATCAGCAATGCAAACGAAGAGGTGCCGGTGCGGGTTCCGTTCACGATCGGGTCGAGCACATAAGCGGTGATACCTGCGCCCCAAAACAGCACGAGCGTTTCAATCGTGGGCCCCCAGCCCTCTGATCCTACAAACGCCAGACCCGCCGCCAGCAGCATCGCGATCATCGTGCCCAGGTAAGGCACGAACCGCAGAATCGCCGCCGTTACTCCCCACAGCAGGGCGTAGGGAATTCCAATGACGAGCAATCCAACCGCGAT
>CAZTDK010001251.1:0-1482 GCA_964611965.1 uncultured Binatia bacterium (SeqCode)
CCGGCCCCTATTACTAACGTCTCCTTATGAGTGTCAACCGAATGAGTGTCAACTGTGAGCCTTCTGAGCGCCAGCGCTCGGACTGATGACGGTGCGGCTAGCCGCAAGCCCAACGGGGCACGCCGAATGCCGATCCACGCGGGCCGCCTGCATGCCGCGCACGGGCGTGGATTAAGGATACCCGAGACCACACTGGAGGATAAAGAACCGGCTGTCGCGGCGTTGCCCCGTCGCTGCGCCGGTTGCGCGGGCATGGGCAAACGTTGTACAAAGGCCAGGTTAAGGTTAACCCGAAGCGGCCACACCGCTGGTACAGGGAAATCTGGATGGGTGCAGCGGCATGCTGCCAAGCGTAGAAGAGACTCTTCGGGCGGTTTTGCAGGTGGACGGGCAACGCATGACTGGTCTAATGGCGCTGAACCTCCGACAAGGCACTGCGCGGTGCTGGATCCTTGGCGCGCAGCTTGCCGGTACAATGGCGTGAGTGTGTATGGATTCACCGATCCGCATCGCCATTGCCGATGACCACGCTATGTTTCGCCAGGGCCTGAAATCTGTCCTGGCGCTCCAGCCGAGTGTCTCGGTGGTGGGTGAAGCGGAACGCGTGGATGATATCGTACCCCTGCTTGAGCGTTCACCGTGCGATATCTTGTTGCTGGACCTGCAGATGGATCGCAAGGTCACCGCCGATATCGCCCAGCTGTCGAGCCGCGCCAAGATCATCCTGCTGACCGCCAACGAAGATGTGGATGAAGCCGTGACGGCCTTGCGCGAAGGCGCCCATGGCGTCGTGCTGAAGCGGTTCGCGGTGGAAACACTGATGGACGCGGTCCGCACCGTCGCTGCTGGCGAAACCTGGTTGCCACCGCGTTTGCAAACCCGTATGGCCTCCGAGCTCCGCGGTGCGACGCGCATTACCTTGACCGTACGCGAGCGGGATATCGTCCGCCTGGTGGCCCGTGGGCTCCGCAATGGTGAGGTCGCTGGGAAACTCTTCATCAGCGAGGAGACGGTAAAGACCCATCTCAATAACATTTTCAGGAAGCTCAACTTGCGCGATCGGGTTGAGCTGACTCTTTATGCGGTGCGCATCGGCCTGATTGGCGTCGATGAGCGTATGCCTGAAGGGTAGGCTCCACAACGCTGTGCGGGATCGCGCACCTCGGCAGGTAGCCTCCCCCAAAAGGTGGAGTTGCGCGTCCACCTCTTGATGAATTTCGTGGTGTTGTGGATTCACATCTCGAAAATTCCTTGACTTCCGAATCGAGATTGGAGATACAGGTTGTTCTGTACGTTGTACAGTGTGATCTGTACGCGACGTATGACAGGAAGTGAACAGGAAGAGCGGTGCCAATGGGGAAGGTATCCGCAGTAAGGTTTTGGTTCGTCGGGTAGCTTCGCGCTCTGGACGGCCACGAACGATTTCCCAGCAGGAGGCGTACGATGTTTCGGAAGCACAAACCCGGTGTCTCGGCACCGTGG
>CAZTDK010001252.1:0-1478 GCA_964611965.1 uncultured Binatia bacterium (SeqCode)
CTGGCCTTTTACATCGGCGGCATGGGGGCAAAGAGCAAGAACTTCCATGCGGACCTGGTACGCCGCATGGGCTATGCGGCAGCGGCCGATACTGTGCAGCGGCTGTTCCTCGAAGGCAAACGAGCCGAAGCGGCGGCGGCGGTGCCCGATGAGTTTGCCGACGAGATCTCACTGGTCGGACCGCCGGAGCGCATCCGTGACCGCTTGCAGGCGTGGAAGCACACCCCCGTCACCACACTACTGGCAGGCACCCGCGATCCGGCCGCATTGCGCATCTTGACGGAGGCCCTGTAGGGAGTAAGGAGCGAGGGGCAAGGGGGCAAGAGTAAGGAGGATCACCCCTCACTCCTTACCCTTACTCCTCACCTCCCCTTACGCTTGACACCAGCAGTCGCTGCGACATATAGCGCGAAACGTCGGAGCCAGAGCCGACGCACACCATGAGGAGGTGCTCCATGCGCAAGCTTGCCGTCACACGTGCTGACCGACACATCGACACGCCGCGCCGCGCTCGCTGGTGCCTGGTGTCCTCACTCGTCGCGATCACGGCGTGGTCCCTACCCGTCCACGCCGAGGGCCCGATCTTCACTAACGGGCCGTTCGCAGGCATCGACGTCGGCGTATCGCGGCCGACGAACGCCAACTATCACGCGCACGTGTACGAGGGCGCGACCGCCAATCCGTTCCTGGGCTACATGTTCAACAACTACCTCGGCTTGCAGGGCCAGGTTTACGCCACCTTCCAAGAGCCCGACAACGACCAGCGCGGCTACGCGCACGAAAACCAGATCACCAGTCTGCTCGGCGTGTCGGTCGGTCCACGCTTCGCTCTGCCGTTCCAAGACAACCTGGAGATGTATGCCACCTTCCAGGTGGGCGGCTACACCGGGTTGAGCGGCACGCTGGATGAGACCGCGCCTGGATTCTCGACGGGAGGGGGGCTCAACTACTACCTGACGCCGCAGCTTGCCCTCGGTGCGTTTGGCCGCTGGAATCGCGTGTACATGGCGCCGCGCCCAACCACACTGACGAACCTGGTTCCGGAGCAGCAGGGACCGGAAGACGCCCAGTTTGCCATGGGCGGCATCAGCCTGACGTATCGGTTCAACCGTCCCGAGGCGGCACCCCCACCGGCGCCCGCGCCCGCGCAGGTCGAAGCACCGCCACCGCCGCCGGTCAAGAAGGCGATTGTGCTGCGCTCGGTCCATTTCGACTTCAACAAAGCGGACATTCGGCCGGATGCCCAGCCCGTTCTCAATGAGGCAGCGGAGGAGCTGAACAACGCCGGCACAGTTGGCGTACTCGTCGTGGGGCACACCGACAGCATCGGCAGCGACGCCTACAACCTCAAACTGTCGAAGCGCCGCGCGGATGCGGTGGCGAAGTACCTCAGCAGTCACGGTGTCAACGCAAGTCGCCTGAAGACGGAAGGCGCCGGCAAGTCGCAGCCGGTGGCCAGCAACGATACGCCGGACGGC
>CAZTDK010001253.1:0-1472 GCA_964611965.1 uncultured Binatia bacterium (SeqCode)
ACGATTGGCGAGTATCAGCGGTAGGAGTAGGGTGAGCTATGCCAGGATCGCACACTCGGATGCCCGCCATCTTCTTCGGTCACGGCAACCCGATGAACGCCGTCGAGGAGAACGCGTATACCCAGGCGTGGTCGAGAATCGGCAGTACGATCCCGCGTCCGGAGGCGATCCTGTCGATATCCGCGCACTGGTATTTATCTGCCACGCTCCTCACAGGCTCCGATACGCCACGGACGATCCACGATTTCGGCGGCTTTCCTCGGCAACTCTACGAGGTCCAGTATCCGGCGCCGGGGGATCGTCGTCTGGCTGAACACGTGCAGCGGCTTCTGGCTCCCATGGACGTTGTTCTCGATGACAGTTGGGGATTCGATCACGGTACCTGGTCGGTCTTGTGTCACGTGTACCCTGATGCCGACATCCCGGTCGTCCAGCTGAGCATCGACGATCAACAACCAGCGGCGTTTCACTATGACCTGGGGAAACGGCTGGCTCCGCTCCGCGACGACGGCATCCTGCTCATCGGCAGCGGCAACATCGTCCACAACCTGGAGACGTACGCCTGGGATCGGCATCGGGTTGAGCCATTCCCGTGGGCAGTGCGGTTTGAGCAAACGGTCCGTGGACTGCTGCTCGCCGGCAATCACGATCCACTAGTCGACTACGAATCCCTCGGTCGGGACGCAACACTCTCAGCGCCGACGCCGGATCACTATCTTCCGCTTTTGTATGTCATCGGCACGCAGCAGGAGGGCGAGGAGGTATCGTTTCCGGTGGAGGGTATCGAGGGCGGATCGATTTCCATGCTCACCGTCCGGATCGGCTGAAGGTATTACACATGATCATCTCGTCGGTGGTCAACGCGCCGAGGAACGATTCGCCGTAGTGCATCACGCGGGGCGACACCATCGCGTCAGGCGATGGTGCCGTCCTTGTGCGCGACCTTGAGATTGCGTGGGGTGCGACCGCTTACGATCGGTTAGTCGTCGGCATACACGACGTTACAGACCGGATACCCCGTTGCATTCGGCGGAGACAGGACGGCGTTCAAGTCGCAGGAGACCACCATGCCATGCGCAGTACAGGTATCCGGCGCGTACACCAGGTAACCGATCATCATGCCCCTGCGGGGCGGTTGTCAACCAGAACCTAGCAGCATTGTCAGCCACCCGTCGGTAACCCGTCGGTGACTGACAAACAAGACGGGCCGAAAATGGACACCGGCTCGCAGATGAGATCCTACGCATTCGCGCGCTGATCACCGCCAGCGCAAGCCATAGGCAGTCTGGCGCCGGCTGCCCATTGGACGACGCCGAGCGCAGCCCCTACGAGCGCCGTGGTACGAGCGACAAGCTGCCGAATCCCACGAGCAGCAGCATGAGCAGCGCCAGGCCGCGCCAGGACATTGCCGGTGCCGGTGCCGCGCAGGCGCCGACGTTCAGCGCCAAGTTCGTGAGGTCATTGGTGTGGAG
>CAZTDK010001254.1:0-1470 GCA_964611965.1 uncultured Binatia bacterium (SeqCode)
CTCCGTGTTCGTGGTGCCCCGCGGCGACGTCGTCTACCTCGGCACCACCGATACGGACTACGAAGGCCGCTACGACGATCCTGCGATCACCCTTGACGACGTGAACTATCTCCTGGCCGCGGCGAACGCCACGTTTACCGTCGAGCGACTCGGGCTTGACGACGTGGTCGGTACGTGGGCCGGGTTGCGACCCTTGCTGCACGAGGAAGGCAAGAAACCCACGGAGATTTCGCGCAAGGATGAAATGATGGTGGGGCCGACCGGGTTACTCTCGATCGCCGGCGGCAAGCTGACCACCTATCGGAAGATGGCCGAGCGTGTCGTCGACAAGGTCGTCGAGCAATTGTCGGCGCGCGGTGTCCGCACGCCGGAGCGAAAGGGAGACAGTGAGAACGAGCTGTTGAGCGGTGGCGACACCGGCGAAGACATCGACGCCTTCATCGCGCGCCTCACGCAGCGCTGGCCCCAAGTACCCACCGACATCGTCAACCGGCTGGTGTCCCTCTACGGCAGCGACGGCGAGCGTATGGTCGAAGCCATGGTCGGCGATCCATCGCTGGCGGAACGTTGCACCCCCGGCTCGCCGGTGACGCGTAGCGAGGTCGCCCACGCCCTGCGCGAGGAAATGGCGCTCACCCTGGAAGACGTTCTCGAACGCCGTGCCCGTTTGTTTCTGTGGGACGTGCATAACGGTCTGACCGTTGCCCCGCAGGTGGCGCAGTGGATGAGCGACCGTCTCGGTTGGGATGCCGCCCGCTGCACCGCGGAGGTCGAGGGCTACCGCGAGCACGTGCGCGATGCAAAAAACTTCACGACCCCCGAGAGCAGCAACCCGGAGGTGGCACATGCCTGAGTCAGCTGTCACACGCCACCGCGAGGCCCTCGTCGTCAGACTCGGCAACGAGGTGGTACGCTGGGATGAAGACAGCCTGGCGCAGCATAGTCGCGACACCTGGGTTCTCTCGGTGTTGCGCACCCTGCGCGGCACACTGACCGCGCGCCCGCTATGCATCGTCAGTCCGACCACCGTCGAAGAGGTCTCGGAAACTCTGCAGTACGCCAACCGGAACGGGCTCGCCGTGGTTCCCTTCGGCGCGGGCTCCGGTGTTTGCGGCGGCGTGCTCCCGCCCGAGGGGGCTGTCGTCATCGACTTGCGGCGCATGGGTCGCATCGTCGAGCTCAACGAGACGGCGCTTACGGTCCGCGTCCAGGCAGGAATGATGGGCAACGCCTTCGAAGCGGCGCTCAACGCCGCCGGCTACACGATGCGCAATTTTCCCCAGTCGATCGACTTGTCCACGGTGGGTGGCTGGATATCTACGCGCGCCGCCGGCCAGTTCTCGACGCGCTACGGCAGTACCGAGGACATGCTCCTGGGTCTGGAGGCGGTGTTACCGGACGGCCACGTGCTGCGCACGCGAGTGGGGCCGCGCTCGGCAACCGGACCGGACCTGCGCAACATCTTTCTCG
>CAZTDK010001255.1:0-1470 GCA_964611965.1 uncultured Binatia bacterium (SeqCode)
GCGAGCAGACGCTGGAGCTTGTCTTCGAATGAGTGGCCGGCAATCAATGAGGCGGCGGCGATGGCGCCGGCGTTGATCATCGGGTTGAGCGGGCAACCGCTGCCCGGTGCGAGGCTGATCGAGTTGAACGCATCGCCGGTCGGTTCGACCGAGATCTTCGCCAGCACCGCATCATGACCGCGGTCTTCGAGCGCCAGGCCGTACACAAACGGCTTCGATATCGACTGGATGGTAAACAGCTGCCGCGTATCGCCGACTTCGTACAAGTGACCATCTGTGGTCGCGATGCAGATGCCGAACCACTCGGAATCGGCCTTGGCGAGCTCCGGAATGTAGGTAGCTACCTCGCCATCGCGCAACGTCGTGTAGCGCGCGTGCAGGTCTTCGAGATAGGTTTGGATCGGTGAGTTGATCCGTGCTGCACTCGGGGTGGTGCGCGCAGTCCGGCCAGCGGTGTCCGCATGTTGCTGCACTGAAACGCAGACGAGCAGACATCATGCCGCGCCCGTATCGCTTCAGGGAGCGCCACCAGGTGGACGCGGTGTGCCTCCGCGCCGCATAATCCGCAGGCACTGCCCAAAAGGGTCACACCGGACCCGCGCCTCCCCGACCTCAGTCAAGCACAATGCGGGGAGCTTCGGGATGCGGGCGATAGAGAATCACCACGTGACCGACAAGCCCACAGAGCGCCGCGCCGGTGCCGTCGGCCAATGCTTGCGCCGAAGCATGCTTGTCCTCCGGCTGCCGCATCTGCACCTTGATCAGCTCATGGGCGAGCAGCGCCGCGTCGATCGCCTGTAGCACGCTGTCACTGAGCCCGCCCTGGCCGACCAGGACGACGGGCTTCATGGGGTGGGCCAGCGCACGCAGTTGGCGGCGATGATGGGCCGAAAGAGGCAACGCAGTCATGGTGGCACTTTGTCGTAGGACCAGCGTCGCCGCAAGACCACTGTGCCGCGTGCGTCGGTCACAACGGAAGCCGCAGCTCGCGGCGCCCACGCAGCACCGCGGGATCGAAGGCGTTACGGAGCGCGGCCGCGGTGATGTGCTTCGCGCCACCAGCTCCAACGATACCGAGGCCATGGGCCAACCGCGCGACAACTGCCGCGGGGTGCGTTCCCATCGTCCTGAGCCCATGCACGGTGTGGCGCGGGTTGCGCTTCTCCAGCCGGGTGCCGTCGGCACCGACCACCAACGGCACGTGGGCAAAGGCGGGAGCCCGCCGGCCCAGCATCTCCGCCAGCAGCGCCTGGCGCGGGGCAGATCCCAACAGGTCTGCACCACGCACGACTTCGGTAATGCCCATGGCGCAATCATCGACCACGACGGCAAGTTGATAGGCGTAGACGCCATCGCCGCGCCGCAGGACGAAGTCCCCCACCGTTTGCGCCACATGCTGCCGGAGCGGCCCTTGAAAGACATCCTCTATGACCACCTCGCGGTCCGGCAGCGCGATGCGTACCGCGGGGG
>CAZTDK010001256.1:0-1466 GCA_964611965.1 uncultured Binatia bacterium (SeqCode)
CAATACAGTGTCAAACAACGAACCCACGGTGTCGATGGTGTAGGTGTCCGTCGAAGGTGCAGTGAACAAGAAGGTTGCATCCGGGGCATTGCTGCCCCCAAGCCCCCCACACGATGCCCCACCCAGCACGTTCGATGCACCAACTGTGGTGCCGCCAACGCTTGCCGGGACGCTAGCACCTAGATCGGTGCCGGGGCAGACGAGTAGCACGGTGCTCGTCGGTGTGGATGTCCTGGTCGCCGTCGACGTGCGCGTGGGAGGCACAGGCGTGGGAGTGGTGGTTGGGGGAGCCAGCCCAATATGGAGATTGAACGTGCCGCTCGCCGTCGAATACCCATCGACGACAATCACTACGCTCTCGCCGGCCACCATCGGAACCGCTACCTGCGATTGGCGGGTACCGAAGCTGTCGTCGTTGCAGGCCAACTCCGGACCTGTGCATGTGACGTCACGCACGAAAAGCACCGTGTCGAACGATGAGCCTGCCGTGTCGATGATGTAAGAGCTTGTAGATGGAGCGGTGAATAGGAACGTTGCGTCCGGGGCTTTACTTCCGCCGAGGCCACCACAAGAAGCACCGCCCATGAGATTCGACGCGCCCAAGGTGGTCCCGCTGACCGCCACCGGTACGCTACTCCCAAGATCGGTGCCGGGGCAGACTGGAGGGATGGTGTTGCCAGCCAGAGCTATCGACACCGTGCTGAGACTTACGATGACGAAGAGCGGGAGACCTTGCAGTGCCCTAGCAATCGGTTTTCGTGCAATGGGCAGCCGCTTTGGGAGCGAAACTACTTGATCCGAACCGCCCATTTTCACCGGTCATCCCTCGTTTGGGGGACCACGGAGCAAGGATGGGGCCGGACGCTTGCCGATTTGCTGGTTAGAACGCCCACCGGAAACATGCGTTCGGCTATGTATGGTGCATTCAAATTTGCGCCGAGTGTCACCACCGTGACGCTGCACCTCCCAGGATGCAGCGGGCGGCGCCACGAGAGCCTCCTTAGTGCGGTGCAGGCAGGCTCAGTTTAGGCAGCTATTTTGGGAGAAACGTGAAGGGTTCTGGCTGGCCTTCGCATCTCGCGGTTCACTTAACGGTAACCGGTGCGGCTACTTCGCTATGAAGACATCCACGATGGCCGGGGAGTCGGCAACATAGACGTGCGAACCGTTGACGGCGACGCCCACCGCCGCGCCGACCGTCGGAGCGACGCTGCGCAGAGTTGGCGTCGCCGGCGCGGTGATATCGTAGAGCACCAAGCCACCGAAATTGGTGGCCAGGTAGGCCGTGTTCCCGACCAGCTCCACGCCCATCGCCGACCCGAACGGCCCGAAGATCACCGAGCCGAGGCGCGTCGGCGCCCCGGAGGTCGAAATGCTGCGCATGTCGAGATACGAGTTGACGTTGTCACCCGAGAGCACCGCAATGGTGCTGCCGTTGACCGCGACGCGCGCGGCGGCGGCGCTGG
>CAZTDK010001257.1:0-1462 GCA_964611965.1 uncultured Binatia bacterium (SeqCode)
GTGCTGAGCCTGCCGCTGACCGGATCGCAGTCTTGGCGCTTCGGTCCCGTCGAGCCGGACTCGACCCGCAAGATGGTGATCCTACCATCTGAAAGTCACTTCGACTGCGCCAGCACGGTCTTCGCCGGTTTCAACGTGAAGATTTGCGCACGCGTTGATCCGACAACCTATTGCCACGGCGGCCCTAATGACGGTCTGAAGTGCCCACCTGCCGTCTGCGGCGCCGGCAACCCGTGCGACATCATCCCCGGGGACGGCGTGGTTGACTGCGCGTCCAGCGGCGGCGGCATCACCAACTACGACAGCTTGACGCAAATCGACCACAACACGAACTTTCCCTTGATCCAAGGCCAACCCAACAAGGGATACCCGGCGGATCCGAGCTGCACCGCCACGTTTGCCGGCCCCAATAGCACCGTGTTGAGCTCCTGCCTCGAGCCTGAGTTCACTCCCGTGCCGACGAACACGACCGGCCCCACGACACCAACCCCGACACCGGTTGCCACGGCGACCGCGAGAGCCACTGCTGCGGCAACCTGCAGCGGTTCGTCACACTTCCACCCCAACACCTGTAACGGCCCAACACTCCAGACGTTCTCGGGCAGCTCGCCAGCAGGCGGTTTCAGGCTCCACGAAACAATCGATCTGGCCTTCGTGATCGGCAACGACTGCACCGCGCTCACCTGCTTCTGCGGCGTGGGCACCTGCACTGGTGGCACGACTCCTGGCATACAGTGCGGTGTAAGCGATGATTGTGGCGGTGGCGGAAGCTGCAGCACGAGCAACGGATCCACCTGCACTTCGAGCGCGAGTTGCACCGGCAGCGTCTCTCCGGGTGTGTGCGCCGTGTGTCCGCCCGACTCGTGTCCGCTACAAAATGGGGAGCTGCAGATTGCTGGGGACATAACCAGCGGCCAAAGCAAGGGGGTCATCTGGAACGTCGGAACCTCTGCCGGGACCACCGCGCTGATCTTTGGCACCACAGGTGCCGGCAATGGCGCGAATATCTGTGGCTCGACCTCCGGCGGCCCGGTGTGCCCGACCACCGCAACGGGGACACCGATCGACCTGACATCCCTCGGCGGCAACTGCGTGGGTCCGGACACGAACGTCCCCACTACGCTGAGCAACGCAGCGGTCGCGCTCGCATTCCCGTCGATCGATCTAGATCCGACGATCGGTGATTTCGTCGCGACGCTGACCCTGCAGTGTCAGTAAGCGATTGCTCCAGCCGATAGCCGGCTGGGAGCTGGAGCACCGACGAACGCGTCGCAGCGCTCCAGCTCCCGACCGCACGCGATGCGAGGCCCTACCCCGGAACTGCCGGGGGTAGGGCCTCAACGTTTCTGCGGGCGGGTGGAGGCAGTGCGCAGGAGAGTCTCTCATCTCGACGCTACTCCGCCCACCGCGGGAGGTTCGCTTGACAACCGCGGCCGAGCCGGGCAGCGGAAGTGGCACCAGT
>CAZTDK010001258.1:0-1459 GCA_964611965.1 uncultured Binatia bacterium (SeqCode)
GCCCAGGGCGACCTGGAACTTGCGGACGACGTGGTCGCCTTCCTGCAGCCACATTTGGTGGCGTGCTTTCCAGACGTGAATGACGGGGGCCTGCGCCTCGCGCTCGTGCGCCGGCCACGCCGCCGTCGCGGCCCCGACACCGCAAATCCCGATCACCCCCGCCATCCAATATTGCCATCCACGCATATGAACACCCGCTCCTCGGTTTGGTGACAGGCCGGGCTGTTCCCACGGCCGGCTAGACGCAAGGAATCATAGCCGGTACAGGTCGTCAACGGCTTTCTCGCGCCGCGGGCGTGGATTCGCACGCCGGTCGGCGCGCTTGCGGGCCAGCGGCGGAAGGCTTGTCTGCAACATTGACGACGCCAGCACTTGACGGACGACCTTGAGGCTCGCTAGAAGCAGCGCACCGTTGCCGAGCCGCGACAGACGATTGCAATGCGAGCCTGTTGCGGATACGAATACGAGCCGCCTCGGCACGGGTCGTTTCAGCGTCGACGACGATATGGGCCGCTAGCTCAGTTGGCTAGAGCAGCTGACTCTTAATCAGCGGGTCGTAGGTTCGACTCCTACGCGGCCCACTCAAAAGCCCCCGAGAAATCGGGGGCTTTTCCTTTCTGGTTCCAGCCGTCTAGCCATGGAGAGCGAAATTGTCCGAGATTTGTCCGAGATTTTTGCAGAAGCAGCTTTCAGGTCCCTGTATTCGGCACTCTCAAGGGCACAACGCGCGCCGGTTGCCGTTGCTGCAAGTGGGTGTGCAGCTTGTCGGCCGCGTCGGTCAGATCGGCTTCGCTCACGATATTGTACCGGTCGAAGATGGCGCGCGTCTTGTGGCCCGAGAGTGCCATGCACACGCGCTCGGGGATGCCGGCCCGAACCATGTTGCGCACAGCCGAGCGGCGCAGATCGTGCCGGGTGAGTCCCTGGTAGGTCAGCTCCGGCTCGCCCTTCGGCGTCAGCCTTCCATTGGGCACCATGGCGCCGAGTCCGACGGCTACGCAGGCCTTCCACCACGCCTTGCGGAAGTCGCCAATGGGTTGCCCCTCGACGTGGAAGACGCTGGGGCAATCCAAGCGGCGCAGCTCGGCGGCCCGTGCGATCACGTCGAGCAGCTCACCGGAGAGCGGCAATACGCGGCCCGTCTTGTTCTTGCTGAGTTCCGGCCGGAGTCGAATCACGCGGCCGGCTAGATCGACGTCGCGCCATTCGAGCCTTCGCATCTCAGACACGCGCCAGCCGGCATAGTACAGGAAGGCTACCGGGTCTTGCAGGTAGTCTGCCAGCGCGTCGCGCAGCGCAAGAAAACTCTCGTGGTCGACGAAGCCTTGCCGGGCGTTCTCTTCATCGAGCATTGGGATATGCGGCCGGGTTGAGAGTCGGCCCGCTTGCACGGCGAGCGTGAACATGCGCTTGAGCGCTGCCAGCTCGCGGTTGATGCTGGCGTTTGCGGCACCGTTCC
>CAZTDK010001259.1:0-1458 GCA_964611965.1 uncultured Binatia bacterium (SeqCode)
GTCTTGCGGCCGTCGCTCGCGGACCGCTGGGGCATGCGCCGGGATGTCGTGGTCGCGGGCGGGGGCGGTGACAATGCAGCGGGAGCGGTCGGCATTGGCGTAATCGACGCGGGACAGGCGTTCCTGTCATTGGGGACGTCGGGCGTGTACTTCGCTGCGGGGGCGCGCTTCGCGCCCAATCCGCAACGCGCCGTGCATGCCTTTTGTCACTGCCTGCCCTCGATGTGGCATCAGATGTCCGTGATCCTGAGTGCCGCCAGCTGCCTGTCATGGGCGGCCGCGCTCACCGGCGCCGCCGGCGCAGCCGCCCTGCTGGAAGAAGTCGCTGCCGCCGATCGTGATCCTGGAGTGATCTTCCTGCCCTACCTTTCGGGCGAGCGCACACCGCACAATGATCCGCACGCCAAGGGGGTCTTCTTCGGCCTCACGCATGCGACGACGCGCGCGGACCTGGGCCGCGCGGTGCTCGAAGGCGTCGCGTTTGCATTCGCGGATGGTCAGGACGCCTTGCGCGCTGCCGGCGCGGAGATCCACGCGGTGTCGGTGATCGGCGGCGGGGCGCGCAGCGCGTTGTGGGGGCGCATCCTGGCGAGCGCCCTCGATCAGCCGCTGCATTACCACAGCAGTGGCGACGTCGGCCCGGCATTTGGAGCGGCGCGTCTGGCGCGGCTGGCGGTCCGCGGCGAGACGGCGCGTGCTGTCTGCGTTGCGCCGCCGGTCACCCACATCGTGGAGCCCGATCCGGCGCTGCGGGCCCGCTATGGCGACCGCCTCATGACCTATCGGCGCCTGTATCGCCAGCTGCGTGAGGTCTTCGCGCTCTGCGCTGATCGGACATGAGGAGAAACCCCGACGGACACGAGGAACACGAAGGCTACGGAGTCATGAAGCCCAGTCACCGAGAAGATGAAAGGCCGCGCTCCCTCGCCTATGCCACTTCCGGCAGGGGAGAGGGTGAGGGTGCGGGCTGCAAGCAGTCTGCGCCCCCGAGTTGCCAAAGGAGTAGAAGATGACCGAACCGTTTTTCACCGGCGTTGAGCGTATCCGCTACGAGGGACCGCAGACCGACAACCCGCTCGCCTTTCGCTACTACGACCCCGATCGCGTCGTGCTCGGCAAGCCGATGCGAGACCATCTCCGGTTCGCGGTGTGCTACTGGCACACGTTCGGCTGGGCCGGGGCGGACATGTTTGGCGGGGATATTTTCCAGCGGCCGTGGCTCTCGGGCGGCGACCCGATGGTGTGGGCGCGGCGCAAGACGGAAGTCGCGTTCGAATTCTTCCAGGCCTTGGGCGCGCCGTTCTTTACGTTTCATGACCGCGACGTGGCGCCGGAGGGCGCAACCCTGGCTGCGAGCGAGGCCAATCTCGATCGTCTCGTGGATCAGATCGAAGCGGCGATGAGCCACAGCGGCGTCAAGCTGCTGTGGGGTACGGCGAACTTGTTCAGCCACCCACG
>CAZTDK010001260.1:0-1454 GCA_964611965.1 uncultured Binatia bacterium (SeqCode)
CGAGCCCTTGCGAGTCGATGCCCGCGAAGCCGAGGACTTGTCCTGCCAGAGGGCCGCGCGGAAAAAATCGGCGGCGGCCAGGTTCAAACCCGACTCCGTGAAGACCCAACGCAGCGATCGCTTCACCTTGCTCAGGGGTGGCCCCGCGCAGCAACCAGACGAAGGGCTCGTTGGTCTTGAGCCGTCGCGCGATCACTTCCGGGGGAAGGTTGAGCGTGCGCCCCAACACCGCGATCACTTCGCCGGTAATATCAAGCGCACCGGGGCGGATGTAGACACCCGCCGACTCGACGGTCAGCGCCAAGACGTCACCGTGTCGATCGACGATTGGACCGCGTTCGGGTTGCAGGGCAACACGACTCTGATGTTGTCGACTCGCCAAGTCCCGTAGCGCCGGACCCTCGAGCACGCAGAGCTGGAATACCCGGACAAGTGCGACCACGAACAGCATCGAGAAAATGCCAGCGCTGCTGGCGATGCGCGTCCGCCGCATGTCGGCCTTCACGGGAGAACCGCCTCCTGGCCCTTTTCGGGCCGCACCATACCAAGGTGCGTGCGTGCCACTTCGTCCAGGCGACGCGGAGCGGTCAACGCGGCAGCTTCGAGCGTCAGCTCGTCGCCCTCTTGCTTCAATCGTTCAACGACCTGACGCGTCGTGCCGAGCCGGTAGCCGAGGTCCACCACCTTGAGGCGGAGCCACACGTAGCCCAGCGCGATGAGGACACCCGTTGCGACAAAGACGGCCAACCAAGTCATCAAGGCGCGCAACTCGGCACTCGTCGCGGCCGCAACGTTGGTTGGATTTCTCCACGTGAGTGAGTCCTGGCGCTCGCCGCGGTCCAGCCCGACAAGCGGCGGCCGCCCCATTGACAGTGGCAGCATTCTAGATCCCCAGGTCTGAAAGTTCTTCGGGCCGTTCCATCAGCGCACGCTCCGCATCACCAAACACTTGCTTCCACTGCTGGAGGTCCCAGATACGAAATTTTCCCAGCGCGGCGGTAAAGACCACGTCTCGATTGAGTCCAGCGTATTCGCGTAGGCTCGGTGGCAGAAGGATGCGGCCTTGCTTGTCGATGACGCAGTCATGGGCGGCAGCAAAGTAGTAGTTCTGAAAGCGCATGAGCCGCTGGTCGAACTGGGGTCTTGCTCGCAGCCGCTCCTCGAGTTCTTGCCACGCGGCGACCGCGTAGACATCCAAGCAACGTTGGGATCCGATGAAAAAATTGGTGATCACGACTCGGTCGTCGTGGCTCGCTAACAGGACGTCGCGAAATCGGGCCGGCACACTGACGCGCCCCTTGTCGTCGATCGTGTGCTCGAATGTCCCGTGAAACATACCCCACTCCCTGGGTATTTCCTACCACTTCATCCCATTATAACCCACCAGGGGACGGAATATAGGCGCGTCCATTGATGCTGTCAACAAAAAAAGTGGGGCGTGCAAGAAAAGAAGC
>CAZTDK010001261.1:0-1453 GCA_964611965.1 uncultured Binatia bacterium (SeqCode)
AATGAGAAGGCCTTCCGTTGTGGTAGATTCGTTGTTGCGAGCACCGAAACCACAGCACACCGAAAGGCCATTCTCAATGCGGTTAAGAAAAGCGGATTTGCGGGGGCGGGTCAACGCGAATTTGGAGTTCCGATTCACCCATCCGGGGCTGACCTCGTATGCGGGGTTGGAATTCGTACGACGCTACGTCAGCACTATCGGGTTGGTACACCAGCTCCGCCGCTATCTCAATGCGCACGTGCCGCGCACCGACTTCGGCATCCCGTCGATGATCCTGCTGCTGCTGGCATTGGTGATCAGTGGCGGTCGTCGGGTGCGCCATCTCCTGTACCTGGAGGGTGATCCCCTCGTGCAGCGCTTCTGCGGACTGACGCGGCTGCCAACGCCGCGTACGGTCGGGCGCTGGTTGCGCGAGTTTCGCGCGCACCATTTGCCGTGGGTGCAGGAACTGAACGCGCAGCTGGCCGCCGCCGCCATCCGGCGCACAGGGCGGCGCCGCCTCACGATCGACGTGGATGGTTCGGTGGTATCCACCGGGCAACAGGTGCAGTGGGCGCAGCGCGGCTACAACCCGCACCATCGCAAGGTGCCCAGCTATTACCCGATCACGGCCTACGAGGCGCAGAGCGGGCAAATGCTGCGCGTGCAGAATCGCCCCGGCAACGTACATGACGGCAAGGCGGCGCTGGGGTTTCTACGGGCGCTCTTCGAGCAACTCGCGGCCACGCTGAAAGGCTACCGGCTGGAATTCCGCATGGACGGCGCGTTTTTCCGGCGTGACATCATCGAACTGGTGGAGCGCCACGGGGCAGAGTACGCGATCAAGGTGCCGTTCTACCCGTGGGTGGGGCTCAAGGAGACGGTGCAGCAAACCTATCGCTGGGAGCGCGTGGATGACACCGTGAGCTGTGGCGACCATCACGTCGCGGTGGCGCAATGGGGGCGGGTGTTTCGGGTCGTCGTGTTTCGCAAACGCGTGGGCCATGCGACCGCGAAGAACTTCCAGCTCGATTTGTTCGACCCGACCGATGGCCACTACGAGTACTCGGCGGTCGTCACCAACAAGACCTTGAGCGGGCCGATGCTGTGGGCGTTCATGTGCGGGCGCGGCGCCCATGAGAAGGCGTACGCAGAACTCAAGAGCGGCTTCGCGTTCGACTGCGTCCCGACCATGAAGTACGCCGCCAACAGCCTCTGGCAGCTGATCAGTGTGATGGCGTTCAACCTGGTGCATGGCTTTCAAGCCCTCACCATCGCCGAACCTCGCGGACCGTCGCGCAAGCGGCGCGCGCTCTACCGCTTCGAGAGCATCCACACCCTGCGCTATCAGTATCTGCACCGTGCCGGCGTGATCATCCACCCCGATGGACGCCCGACACTCGATGTCGGCTGCTCTCCCGCAGTCGCGGAACGCTTCAGGCGGCTCGATCGGCTCTTGAAAACGGCCTGATTA
>CAZTDK010001262.1:0-1447 GCA_964611965.1 uncultured Binatia bacterium (SeqCode)
CAATGCGGAGACGGTGTGTTGTAGTGGCTCATCGAGAGCGGGAGAGGAATTGCAAAGGAGACAATGGAGATGAAGGATGCGAGATACGAACAAACTAGCCTGCGCGAAAGGGCAGGAGACTGAGAATTCGTTGGGGCTGGAACCGAACAGTGCTGCCCCTACCCGATGGCCGAGCAGAGAGTGCAAGTGTTGCCGCTGCTGCCGCCGTCAAATGCTGACACCTGAAGACGTGGCATCGGACCTTCAACTGGAGGTCGAATCCGTGAAGCGTGGTAAGCTACGCGAAGACTTGCCGTGGATGGTGCTCGGTGGAGAGCTGCGGATGCACCCCGAGGCGCTTGAACAGCGATTGAGAGTCCTAGGAAGAGTGAGCGATGTCAATCTATCGAGAGCCGAAGTCGAAGAAGTACCGGTACGACTTCATGCACCGGCGACGCCGGTACACGAAGCGGGGGTTCGAGACGAAACGAGCCGCAGCCACAGCCGAACACGACCAAAAGCGCCGACTGCTCGCGGGCGCTACCGACCCATTCCCAACCTTTCATGACTTGGTTGGCGCGTTCCTTAATTCCAGTCAGCGCACCAAGAGCGAAGGTTGGTGCTACCAGTTGGAGGTGAAGCTCAACAAGGGTTTCCCTCGCCTGGCAGACCTGCACCCACGGGAGATCACCCGTGGACACATAGAACCGGTGCTCGACCGCATCGCTCTCGAAAATGGTGCCCGATCATCGAACGAATACCGCAAAATTATCATCTCCGTGTTCCGCTACGCGATGGCGATGCGTGCCGTCGATTACAACCCAGCAGCGGGAATCCCACGAGCACCGGAAGACGCGTCCAATGTGCAACCGGTACCCAAGGCGCATTTGATGCGACTGATGCTCGGGGCAACTGATGGGATGCGACGGCTGATCGTATTCCTCTCCCAGACCGGTGCTCGATTCATCGAAGCAAAGCGTCTTCGGGGCTCTGATGTTGTGGCCGAGCCGCGACCGGTGTGCGTGTTGAGAACTCGAAAGAAGCACGGCGGTGGTGAACGACTAAGGGTACAGCCACTCAACCCACTGGTTCTCGAAACGATCAGCCCGCTCTTGGATGGTGGGGAGCTAGTGTTCCGCAGCCAGAGCGGGGGCGCG
This sequence comes from uncultured Binatia bacterium (SeqCode), assembly GCA_964611965.1. Lineage (GTDB taxonomy): Bacteria > Desulfobacterota > Binatia > HRBIN30 > HRBIN30 > CAZTDK01. The sequence goes on from CAZTDK010001262.1 coordinate 1,137, forward strand.
TTGGTGTATCGTACCGAACTTGGTAACCTGCACCGTCTCTGTAATCGGCTTGAAATTCCGCATTACGGATTCCACCAGATAAGACATTGGGTGGGTGGTGTGGCTACGAAGGACGGTCGAAGCAAGAAGGCTGTAGCCAAGTTTCTCGGTCAGACTGACACTGGCGCTACCGAGCGCTACATGCACACCGCCGAACCCGAACTCTGGGAAATCGCACAGCGTTTGGAAGCGGAGATTGGTGACCTTTCAGCAGTGGCAGCGCAAGCACCATTCACTGGTGTGAATTCCGGTGTGAATCGCGTTGAGAACGC
>CAZTDK010001263.1:0-1443 GCA_964611965.1 uncultured Binatia bacterium (SeqCode)
CGTCGCTCTACCCAGCCATATTTATGTTCGTCTTTGGCGTCAACGTCTTCGCATGGAAGCTGTCGTCGGCAGTCGCGCTCGCGGGCTCGCTGCCGTTCGTGTACCTGGTCACTCGCGAGCTGTGGAATCGCCGCACGGCAATGATGGCGGCCGCGTTTCTCGGTTCCGCGCAACTGGCGGTGGGGTTCGCCCACTTCGGGTACAACAACGTGCAAGTGTATCTCGTCATCGCCGGCGCGCTCGGCACGCTGGCGTGGGCGCACCGGCGCCAGAGTCTATGCGGCCACTACCTCGCCGGCTGCATCGCCGGGTTGGGATTCTACACGTATTACACCGCGCGCGTCGTGGCGCCGCTGTTGTTCCTGCTGATATGGACCGGCGACGGCTTCCCCCTGGCGCGCCACGCGCGGCGCCAGACGGCGGCGCTCACCCTGGGATTGGGGCTGACCATCCTGCCGATCTTCAGCGACCTCGGCACGCTGCTGCACAACATGCTGCAATTGGCGATCACCCCTGAGCAGGCCAGCACGCCCGCCGCGACCGTAGCGCGGGTGTTCAAGCATTGGCTGCTGTCGATCGTGCACGGCCTCTGGTATCCCGGGCCGCACCATTTTCAGTCGAACCCGATCGACGATCCGATCTCCGGCACGCTTGCGGTCGTCGGCTTCTGCCTGTGCGTCCTCGGCTGGCGGCGGGCCAACGGAGCGTTTCTCGCCGGCGCATATCTGCTGTCGACATTTCTCGTCGGCGCCACCTCACAACACTTCCGGCCGCCGCTGACGCGTCTGCTGTTCCTGTCACCGCTGACGGCCATGCTCGCGGCGGTCGCGGCCGATCAGTTGCTTCGGGCTCTGCTGGGGACCACCGAAACGCGCCAGAGAATAGCGAGCGTTGCCGCATGCGGGCTCGTCGGCGCGGTGGTGGCCTGGAACATCGCCAGTCTCGGCGACGACGTACGCAACCTGCATCACGGCTACGGCAGGGGCACAACGAGCGAGTTGATCAAGATGACGGAGCATCTGCCGGCGAGGTGTCGCATCATCTTCATTCAGCTGACCGAGGATCAGGACGGCCTGGTGCCATTGGTGATGGACGAATACGGCATGAACGAGCGCCTCATCTACCGGCGCGACCTCGACCCGCCGACAATCGCGACCTTGCGCACCGCACCGCCGCCGTTCGTCGTGTTCGCCGACATTGCCGACCCGCAGTCGATGACCAAGCTCGAAGCGACGATGGCCGAGCGCTTCCCCGCCGGCGTGTGGCAGGCGTCGGACCCGGGACAGCCGTGGAACCTACGCTACTTCGATGTCAGCGGCACGGATCTCAGTCCATCATCCTGAACCGGCAGAAAAAGCGGAGAAATGAAGAACAGGAAACCTGAAACCGGAAATCGAAAACCGGAAAATTGGCCAGTCTTCAAGTTCCGGTTCCTGTCTCCGG
>CAZTDK010001264.1:0-1440 GCA_964611965.1 uncultured Binatia bacterium (SeqCode)
CTCCACGCTGGTGTCGGCATGTATCGGAAGCAGCGCGGCTTCCATGCGGTCGCGCACGCCGGGCAGCTCGGTGGCGATCAAATCGGCCGGCAAGCGAGTGAGCCACATGCGGAGTAGGTCGATGCGGCCCTCGCCGAGCACATCATCAATGTGCTGCGCCAGGAGATGCGCCGCGCTGCGGGCTTCGCCCGCGTCGATGTAGTGATCGATGGCCTGGTCCCAGCGTCCCGCGCCCTCGTACAGCGCGGCCGCCCGCCGCTGCAAGCGGGCGACTTCCGCCGCACCGATCTCGGTCGTCAGACGCGCGAGCAGGAATTCCCGCACCGCGTCGAGGTAGCTGGTGCCGGCGTCGTGGCGCACCACGAAGGCGCCGTCGGCTTCGAGGTCGGCGAGCAGCTCGGCCGTACCGTCGGGGCCGAGCAACCCCGCAACGATGGGCGCATCGAGCCCGCGCAGCACGGCGGTGCGCAACAGGAACTCCTGGCGTGCCGGCGACTGGGCGCCCAACAGCGCGTGCATCTGCACGTTGAATGCGGCGTGCATCTTCGACAGCTCTTGGTTGCCGCGATGCAGGCGGTCGCTGAGCACCTGGGTGAAGTGCCAGATGAGCCAGGGATTCTCTTCGATCAGCGCATCGAATTTTTCCTTCGTCAGGCGCCACAGGATGACCTCGGTACGGGCGACGACGGTGGCCGAACGCAGGCGGTCGGCGAACAGCGCCCGTTCGCCAAACCAGTCGCTCGGACCGTTGACGGCGACCAACTCACGCTCATTGCCGCCGCGGTTGCTCAGCACTTCGACGTGGCCCGATTTGATGATGTAGAAATCGTGCGCCGGTTCGCCCTCGTAGCAGATCACCGTCCCCGCCGCGTAACGCTCTTCACGCAAGTCGGCAATGATCCGAGCGAAGCTGCCGGGCGGAAGATCTTGGAAGATCGGAATGCGGCGCAGAACGGTCGCCAGGGAATCCATGGTGCGGTGTAGTTAGCACACTGAAGCGAAAGCTGAAGGTGCGGGGAACCTATGTCGGCCGCAACAAGACTTTGAGCGTCCCCGGTGCCGCCGCGCGTCGCAATGCCTCGACGCCGTGGTTGAGCGAAAGCTGCGCGGAGATGAGTGGCGCGACATCAACGCTGCCAGTCTCCAACGCACGCAGCGCCGGCACGAAGCGGCCGCAACGTGAACCGACGACGCTGATCTCGTTGATCACCAGCGGTGCCAGGTTGAGCGTCGTGACCTCGGCGACGGTGCTCTTTAGCACCAATGTGCCGCGCGGCTTGGTGGCGGCGATTGCCATGCTCAACCCGGCTGCCGAGCCGGTCGCCTCGACGACGACATCGACGGGCGTCCGACGCCACGCGGAGAGCAACACCGTCTCGACGCCGCGCCGCCGCAGGAGGGCCAACTTGTCGTCATGCTTGCCAACCGCCAGCACGCGGA
>CAZTDK010001265.1:0-1440 GCA_964611965.1 uncultured Binatia bacterium (SeqCode)
CACCACTAGCTGCTCCGCTTCGATGAGCGCCGAAACAACCTCCTCGGTGTAGAAAGGATTACCCGCCGTGCGCGCTTCGATGGCCGTCGGAAGTCCACCGACGCTCGGGTCCTTACCGAGAAGCTGCTCCAGCAGGGCTCGCATCGCCTCGCTGCTGAGCGGTGTCAGCGGCAGCTGCTGGTAGTCGGACCGCTGCATCCAGTCGGCGCGGTACTCGGGGCGGAGTTGACCAGCAGCAGCGTACGTGTCCCCCGCGCCGCCTCCACGAGTTGGGCGAGGAACGCGTCGCTCGCCGGGTCGATCCAGTGCAAATCGTCGAAGAAGAGCACCGCCGGCTCGCGCTCGCTGCGGGCGCGCACGAGGCGGCGCGTGAAATCGTGCAGCTGCTGTTGGCGCACCGACGCGTCGATCTCCTCGACCGGGCGCTCGGGGTCCGGCACGCGCAAGAAATCCCAGACGAGAGGCAGGACGTTGTCGAAGGCGCGATCGAGCAGCAGCAAGCGCCCGGCGATTTTCTCGCGCGCGACGCGCACGCTGTCGGCGTCGGCGAGACCGAAGTAGCCGCGCAGCAACTCGAGGATGGGCAGATGCGCCACCGTCTTACCGTGCGCCGGGCAGCGCGCCTGGTGCACGGCGATGCCGCGGGCGCGGCAGCGTTCGGTAAACTCGAAACACAGGCGACTCTTGCCGACGCCCGCCTGGGCGACTACGCCGACGATCCGGCCGTGCCCCGCCAACGCGCTTTGCAGCGCCGCCTCGAGCGAGCCCATCTCGGTGTCGCGACCGACAAAAGTTGACAGCCCGCGCGCGCGTGAACGGTCGAGGCGGGTCCGGAATGGACCCACTCCCTCGAGATCGAAAAGCCCCACCGGCTCGCTGACGCCTTTCACCTTGGTGCGACCCAGATCGCGCAGTTGGAAGTAGCCAGCCGCCAGCTGCGCAGTATGCTGCGATACAGAGATGTGCCCCGATTCGGCGAGTGCCTCCATCCGTTGGGCGAGTCCCACGACATGGCCCTGTGCCGTATAGTCCATGCGCAAGTCGTCGCCGATTTTGCCGACGACGACGTCGCCGGAGTTGACGCCGATGCGCACGCCGAACGGCACACCGTGTCGGATGCGCACCGCGTCGGCGTACTCCCGCACGGCGTCGCGCAGATGCAGCGCCGCGTAGCAGGCCCGCTGGGCATGGTCCTCGTGCGCGATCGGGGCGCCGAACAGCGCCATGATGCCGTCGCCAGTGTACTGGTTCACGGTGCCTTCAAAACGATGCACCCCCTTCGGTGAGGATCGTAAAGAAGCGATCGAGGATGTTGTGCCACTCTTCGGGATCGAGCTGCTCGGCCAGCTCCATCGAACCCTTAACGTCGGCGAACAGGACGGTCACTTGCTTGCGCTCGCCCTCGAGGGCGGACTTGGATTGCAGGATTTTGTCGGCCAG
>CAZTDK010001266.1:0-1437 GCA_964611965.1 uncultured Binatia bacterium (SeqCode)
CGCGTTGTTGGCGTATCTGCGCCTGCTGCCGCCGATCGAGCGCAATCCACCGCCACCGGTGCCGCCGGGTCCGCATGATTGTCCGGGCGACACGTTCTGGATCGGGAGCACGAATTTCGAAGCAGGATGCGAAGAATAGGGTTCAAGGACAGCGGCGCGGATTTACGCTGACAGCGACGAGGCTTCGCCCGCCCGCTCCAAGCGCTCGAGCTTGGCATAGAGTCCCTCGATCTCTGTCTTCAGCTGGGCAAATTCACTGAACAGCGCCTGCGGATTCTTGTGGGTCTGATAGAAGTCGGGTTCGTTGATGGTAATGCCAATGCGGCCGAGCTCGTCCTCCTTGGTTGCGATCATTGCTTCGAGGCGGGCGATCTCCTGGGCGCGCTTCGCCGCTTCGCGCGCGCTGCGTTTGGCGATCTCGCGATCACGGCTGGTTGCGGCTTGCTTCACGTCTGGTAGCGTGTCGCGTGCTGCCGGACGCGGCGTCGGAGCCGATACCGGCTGCATCGCGTCCAGCGCCTTCTTTGCCAGGTAGGCCTCGTAATTCCCGAGGTAGTGCAACACGCTGCCCCGACCGACCTCCATGACTTCGTCAGGCAAGCGGTCCAAGAAGTAACGATCGTGAGCGACGAACACCAGCGTGCCGGTGTAGCTCAACAACGCTTCGAGGAGTACCTCTTTCGCCGCCAGATCGAGGTGATTGGTCGGCTCGTCGAGCAGGAGGCAGTTTGTCGGGTGCAGCAGGAGCGTTGCCAGCGCCAGGCGGCTGCGCTCCCCGCCGCTGAGCACGCGGGTGCGCTTGTACACGGCGTCGCCGCTGAACAGGAACGCGCCGAGCAGGTGGCGGACTTGCGGCACCAATTCGAGCGGCGCGGCGGCGGTCACCACGTCGAGGACCGTCTTGTCCGGATCGAGGCTGGCACCGCGGTCTTGCGCGAAGTAGCTGAGGGAGACGTTGTGCCCGAGCCGCCGTTCGCCGTTGTCCGGAGGCTCGGTCCCGGCGAGCAGGCGCATCAGGGTGGACTTACCGGCGCCGTTTGGACCGACCAAGGCGATCTTGCGGCCGCGCTCCAGGGTCAAGTCGAGCCGCTCGTATACGGTCAGATCGCCATAGCGTTTGCTGGCGCCCGTGAGCTCCAGAACGGTCCGCCCACTGCGTGGCGGCTGCGGGAAGCGGAAATGCACCGAGCGCATGCCGTCTGGCGGCTTCAGGCGCTCGATCTTTTCGAGCTGTTTGATGCGGCTCTGGACCAGCGCGGCCTTCGATGCCTGATAGCGGAAGCGGCTGATGAACGCCTCGATGCGGCCAATTTCCTCCTGCTGCAGGCGGTACGCGTCTTCCTGTTGCTGTTGCCGCTCCTCTTTTTCGACCAGGTAATGGCTGTAGTCGCAGTTGAAGTCGGTGAGCAGGCCGCGTGAGATTTCAGTGATCCGCGT
>CAZTDK010001267.1:0-368 GCA_964611965.1 uncultured Binatia bacterium (SeqCode)
GCCTTGGCTGACCACCACGTCGTAGGCGGTGCCAATACCGGGGATGAAGCCGACGAGCTGCAGCCCGCCCGGTGTGACGGTGGCCGTTGGCGTACCCGCTGGGGTCGATGTCCCGGTGGCGGTGGCCGTGGTCGTGCGTGTTGCCGTGTTGGCCGAGGTCACGGTTGCGGTTGGCGACGCGGTTGGCGTCTGGGTCGCCGTATTGGGGGGCGTATTCGTGCGCGTGTTCGTCGGCGCCGGTGTTGGCGAATTGGTCGGTGTATCGGTCGGCAGTGGCGTTGCGGTACGCGTAGGCGTGGAGGTGTTGGTCGGTGTCTGCGTTGGCGCCAAGGTTGGCGTACCGGTCGGCGTCTGCGTCGGCGGTGGCG
>CAZTDK010001267.1:468-1431 GCA_964611965.1 uncultured Binatia bacterium (SeqCode)
TCGGGGTGTTGGTCGGTGTGTCGGTCGGCAGTGGGGTCGCGGTACGCGTGGGCGTCGCGGTGTTCGTCGGCGTCTGTGTTGGCGTCGAGGTTGGCGTACTGGTCGGCGTCTGCGTCGGCGGTGGCGTCGGGGTGTTGGTCGGTGTGTCGGTCGGCAGTGGGGTCGCGGTACGCGTGGGCGTTGCGGTGTTCGTCGGCGTCTGGGTGGGCGTCGAGGTTGGCGTACTGGTCGGCGTCTGCGTCGGCGGTGGCGTCGGGGTGTTGGTCGGTGTGCCAGTCGGCAGAGACGTAGCCGTGCGGCTTGCTGTCGAGGTGCTGGTAGCTGTCTGTGTTGGCGTCAATGTGGGTGTGCTGGTTGGTGTCCCGGTCGGGAACGGAGTGCCGGTTCGGGTCGGCGTATTGGTTGGCGTCCCCGTTGGCAGTGGGGTCGGCGTTCGGGTTGCCGTTGCCGTACTCGTAGGGGTTTGCGTCGGGAGCAACGTCGATGTGTTCGTTGGCGTGCCAGTTGGGAGTGGCGTCGCGGTTCGCGTCGGAGTCGGCGTGTTGGTTGCCGTCTGAGTCGGCGCGTTGGTCGAGGTCGACGTCGGGGTGTTGGACGGTGTCGCGGTCGGTGAAGTCGTCGGTGTCTGCGTCGGCGGCAAGGTCGGGGTGGTCGTTGGTGTGCCGGTGGGGAACGGGGTCGCGGTTCGCGTCGCCGTCGGGGTGTTGGGCGACGTCTGGGTCGGTGTCGCCGTTGGGGTGTTGGTCGGGGTCTGGGTGGCGGTCGATGTCGGCGTGTTGGTTGGCGTGCCGGTCGGCAGCGGGGTTGCCGTTCGCGTCGCCGTCGGGGTGTTGGTCGACGTCTGTGTCGGCGTCGATGTTGGTGTGCTGGTCGGGGTCTGGGTGGCGGTCGATGTCGGCGTGTTGGTGGGCGTGCCGGTCGGCAGCGGGGTTGCCGTTCGCGTCGCCGTCGGGGTGTTGGTCG
>CAZTDK010001268.1:0-1430 GCA_964611965.1 uncultured Binatia bacterium (SeqCode)
GCCCGCGCTGCCCCGCCACGAATCACGTCGGCCGCGGCCAGCAGCGCCGAGGTGCCGGCCCGCAAGCTGTCGCCAAAGTCGGCGGTGCGGACCTTCGGCCCGGTATCGAGAACCGCGGCGACGGTGGCCGCCGCCTGCTTCTCACGATAGGGCGAGGTCGTCGACGCGAAGAACACCGCATCGAGCGCTGCTGGGGCGGTGTCCGGGAAACAGTTGATCGCGGCGTTCACCGCCAGGGTCAGACTGTCCTCGTCGTGGTTGGCAACCGCCTTCTCGCCGCCGGCCGACGCAGTCTCCCACTCCTTCGCGATGACCTCGCGGGGCAGGCGATACGTGGGGACGTTGGCGCCGAAAGCGACGATGCCGATCATAGCTCTTCAGATTCCTGGATCGTAAAACGGTGAACTTCTACGAATTCCGTCGGAATTAATCAACTGATTGGCCGAATCAGGCCGGAATCGTCTGAGCAGTGAAACCTTAGGCTAGCAGCCTGTCGGACTTGGCAGTGCCTAGCCACCAACGGGAGCGGGCCATAGAACTGACGCCGGCCGCAGGCCCTGGGCTACCCGTCTCACACGACCCGCTGGGCGCGCAGCTCCTCGATCTGCTCCGCCGTGAGCCCGAGTCCCTGCAGCACCTCATCCGTGTGTTGGCCGAAGTCCGGCGGCAACGTCGGCGCGGCGGGTGGCGTGTCGGAGAGCTTGAGCGGCGAGGCAATGAGCTTGCGGCCCCCAATTTCCGTGATCAATCCGCGTGCCTGGACCTGCGGGTCGTTGAGCGCCTCAGGGATCGAGTTCACCGGTCCGAAGCAGATATCGACCTTCTCGAGCTGCGCCAGCCACTCGGCTTGCGTCTTCTGCTTGAACTTCTCGCGCAGCACCCGGAACATCTCGTCGCGCCGTTCCCCTTCGCTGAATTGGTCGGACACGAACTCCGGCACCCCGAGTTGCTCGCACAGATTGCGCCAGAAATGCCCTTCAAGGGCGCCGACGGTTACATACTTGCCGTCCTTGGTTTCGTAGACGGCGTAGCAGGGATTATGACCGGTGAGTTGGGTGCCGCCGCGTTGCGGCTGCGAACCGAAGGCAAAGTACAGCAGCGTGTGAAAGACATTCCACGCCACACTGCCGTCCATCATGGAAATGTCGACGAATTGGCCGCGTCCGGTGTGCTCGCGCGCCATCAGGGCGCTGAGAATACCGACCGTCGCCATCAGCGCGCCGCCGCCAATGTCGGCGACCTGCACCGGCATGATGGTCGGCGGATTACCGGCGGCGCCGGAGATGCCGAGGACGCCGGCATAGCCGAGGTAGTTGATGTCGTGGCCGACCTTGTCGCGGTATGGCCCGTCCTGCCCGTAGCCGGAGATCGAACAGTAGACGACGCGCGGATTGAGCGCACGGACCGCGTCATACCCGAAGCCGAGACGT
>CAZTDK010001269.1:0-1427 GCA_964611965.1 uncultured Binatia bacterium (SeqCode)
TCTCGGCGCTTTCACGGCACGGCCATGGCGTCGCTCATCCTTCATGGCGACCTGAACGCACAGGAAGCACCGCTGGACCGGCCGCTCTACGTCCGGCCGCTCATGATCGCGCCGGCCTCCGGCGGCGAGCGGACGGATGACCGCCGGCTCATTGTCGACACGATCTATCGGGCAGTCCTCCGCCTGAAAGGGAGTGAAGCCGAGGATGCCGCCGCGCCGGCCGTATTCCTGGTGAATCTGTCCATGGCCGACACGCGCCGGCCGTTCACGCGTCTCGTCAGCCCGCTCGCGCGTCTGCTCGACTTCCTTGCCGCTCGGCACAACATCCTGTTCCTGGTCAGCGCCGGGAACGTGACGACCCCGTTGTCTCTGGATGCTTTCCAGACTTGGAGCGAGTTCGAGAGCGCCGACGCAGCCACACGCGAACGCGCCGTGCTGACGGCCCTCAACGCAGCCAAGCACGAACGCAGCATTCTCTCGCCTGCTGAGTCGCTCAACGCGCTCACCATCGGCGCTCACCATCATGACAACGTCGTCAGTCGCGGCGCTGCCGCGACCGCCGTCGACCCTTTTGACGATCCCGAGCTGCCGAACCCCAGTTCGGCGCTCGGCCTTGGCCTTCATCGCGCAATCAAACCGGACATCTACCTTCCCGGTGGGCGTGAACACCTGCGGATGCGAAGCACGGGTGGCGGAGCCGTTCAGGCTGCATTCGGCTCACCGCAGCGCGTCTACGGCCTCGGCGCCGCCGCGCCAGACCCTGCCCAAGCCGGACGCCTTGATCAAACCGCCCTCAGCGATGGCACAAGCTCTGCGACGGCTCTTGCGACGCGCGCGTCGCACAGGATTTTCGATGCGCTCATGGACCGGGACGGCGGATCACTCTTCGCCGACATGCCGGCGGAGTTCTACGCCGTTGTCGCGAAAACTTTGCTCGTTCATCGCGCGCAATGGAATGGCAAGGCGGAATTGCTGAAGGAAATCTGCGGTCCCGAAGACAAGCGCCAGTTCGTCGCGCGCAGCGAGAACGCCGCGCGCTTCATGGGATTCGGCATCCCCAACGTCGCTGAAGTTCTGGAATGCGCGAGCAACCGGGCAACGCTGCTCGGCTTCGGCAGTCTGCGCTCGGACCAGGCGCACAACTACCGTATCCCGCTTCCCGGCGCTCTGGAGCGCGTCACCGAACCCCGCATGCTCACAGTGACGGTGGCGTGGTTGTCGCCGATCCGCCCCGGCTACTACGGCTACCGCCGCGTGAAGCTTGAGGCGGACCCGCTTCAACCCGACCTCGCGCTCGGTGTCAGCCGCTTTGCCGGACAACCAGCCGATGCCTCTGTGAAGAGAGGCACCGTGCTGCACGAGCGATTTGCCGGCCAACGCGCCATACCCTTCATCGATGACGGACACCTCGCGCTACGCATCTCGTG
>CAZTDK010001270.1:0-1420 GCA_964611965.1 uncultured Binatia bacterium (SeqCode)
TTTCAGAACGATGCGCTTCTTTCAACTCTCCCTAACTGGGGTTTCCGGGCTCAGCGGATCGGTCGCGGCAGATTCTCACGATCCTTGAGGCGCGCCTGCACCATCATGCCGATGATCACCAACACGATGAAGACGACGGAGATCATGCCGTTGGCGGCGGGCACCGCCTGGATGATGAAGCCCGCGCCAATCACGGACGACAGCGCAATCAGCGCCCAATCAAACAGCGCGACCAGCAGCAGCGTGCCGACGATGCCACCGGCCAGCATCGCCAGCCAGATGTTCCGACCTGCGTACGGCACGAGGGCCGTCATGATCTGCGCGCCAAGGTATGCGCCCGCCACGAAACCGGCGACGCCGATCATCAACTCTTCGAGGGCAACGGCCAGCACCGCACCGACCAATCCGCCCAGCAGCGCGATGAGCAGCACCTCCGCCGGCGGCATGCCGTGGAACAGCGCTGCGGCAACGTCCAACCCCAACACAAACCCCACCGCGCCGACAAACAGCCAGAAAAGCCGGCGGCCGAGAAACAGGATACAGACACCCGCGATCAGTCGTCCGAGGATCATGATAGCGGCAGTGTATCACACGCGCAGCCGCGGCCCGGAATGGCGCACGATCGCCTGGGCATAGAAGGAATCCCACGGTTTGCAGGCTATTGGACTTGGCAGCGCGCAGCGACCCAACGGGGAGCGGCCCATAGAGAGGACGCCGGCCGCAGGCCCTCACCTCAAGGGGACGAAGACGCCCTGCTCGAACACCAGGAACATCCGCTTCTCATTGACGTAGATGAGCGTTGCGAGCGGGGTGTTGCTGCAGAAGACGCGGCCCGCCCACACCGTCTTCTGGCGGATGCCGAGACTGCTGGCCTTCACCTTGTATGGAGCCAGCACCTGCGCCACGTCCTGTTCTTTGATCTCGTCGTAGCGGGCGCCGCGCCGGCAGGACTCGTACATATCGTTGGTGAACCAATCGTGCCCGACATCGATCGGCTTACCGACGAAGCCGGTGATGTAGTCCATGATGAACTTGCCGCAGCGGCCCGGACACACCGGCTTCTCGATCGTCCAGCTGCGAAAGAAATCGGGTTGGTCCGCGGCCCCTACAACCGCCGCGTGCGACCAGAGAGTAAAGGCGATCAGCATTCGCAGGAGTGTCATGGCGTCGGCGATCCGGCCATGACTTTATCAACGCAGTCCGGCGATGCAAACCCTCGGAGACCCTCCGTCACCACTTCGAGTTGGCAGCAGACCGCAGTCGCGGCAAGCGCTGTAAGTCCGGCGGTTGCTGCCGCGTCACCTTCGGGGTCGGCGCAATCCGCTGGCGGCGCGCCGCGCGGCACAGACCGCGGAATGACGCCTCGATGTCCTGCACGAACGCCTCAATGTCGGCGAGCACGTCCCAATCGCCATTGAAC